>CALMMX010000355.1 GCA_937868545.1 uncultured Bacteroidota bacterium | reverse complement strand
CCTCAAAACATATATAAAATTTTTTTTGAATGGTTTAAAGCGTTCATATAAATATTCAAATAAAGTCTCTTTGTTGCTATATTTTTTAAAGTCGATGTACATTTCTTCTTTAATAAATATTTTTTCTAAAGAGGCAAAATGCCATTTTTCTTCTAATTCGTGTTGTTCAATTTCTAACTCACGCTTAATTAATGCTAGCGTTTGTTGAGTTGAAATTCTTAATATTTCGCTTACACCAACAAAACGAGGTTTTTCGTTTTCAATAATACAAGCATTTGGAGAAATACTTAATTCGCAATTTGTAAATGCATAAAGTGCATCAATTGTTTTATCAGGAGAAATACCAGGTTGTAAATGAATTAAAATTTCAACATTTTCAGCAGTATTATCTTCAACTTTTTTAATCTTAATTTTCCCCTTATCATTTGCTGCAATAATTGAATCAATTAAAGAGCTCGTTGTAGTGCTAAAAGGAATTTCAGAAATTATTAAGGTTTTGGGATTTAACTCTTTAACTCTTGCTCTAATTTTAATTTTCCCACCACGTAAACCATCCTTATAATCACTAAAATCGGCAATACCACCAGTAACAAAATCGGGATAAATTGCTACCTTTTTACCTCTTAATATTTGTATAGATGCATCTATTAATTCACAAAAGTTATGTGGTAAAATTTTAGTTGCTAAACCAACTGCAATCCCTTCTACACCTTGAGCTAAAACTAATGGAAACTTTACTGGTAAGGTAATTGGTTCTTTATTTCTACCATCGTAACTTAATCCCCAATTAGTTGTTTTTGGGTTAAATACTACTTCCTGTCCAAATTTAGATAAACGTGCTTCAATATAACGTGGTGCAGCGGCGCTATCACCTGTATAAATATTACCCCAGTTTCCTTGGCAATCTATTAATAAATCTTTTTGACCAATTGCCACTAATGCATCACCAATACTAGCATCACCATGAGGGTGATATTTCATAGTATTACCAATTAAATTGGCAACTTTATTATATCGCCCATCTTCTAGTTCCCACATGCTATGTAAAATACGACGTTGCACGGGCTTTAACCCATCTTCCATTGCAGGAACTGCACGTTCTAAAATCACATATGATGCGTAATCAACAAACCAATTTTTAAACATGCCCGAAACATGCTTAACTGTACTTAATTCATTATGACTGTCTGTAGTATTCTCTTCCATTGTTATTTATTCAACTAGGAGGCAAATATACATTAAGCAAAGGGTTATTTTTGCATCAATTTTAAGTATTAGGGCATGAGATATTCACAACTAAAAAGTTAAAAAATAATTTAAAACAAAAAAGGAGTGGTAAATTACCACTCCTTTTACTGTTAATTTATAAAATTCTAATATTCAACTTGAACATATCCTGTATAAATTTTCTTAATACCATCTCCAAAATCGAACAAAACGTAATAGGTTCCAGCTGGTAACTGCTCTTTTCCTGTTCCAGTATTTACATTTGATTTTCCATCCCAATCATTATTATACTTTTCTTTTTGAAAAACCATAGCACCCCATCTGTTATAAATTGTAAGTTTATTATTAGGGAAATTGTAAATTCCCTTTATTTCAAACTTATCGTTTAAATTATCACCATTAGGTGAAAATATTTCAGGAATGAATAATTCTGTAAAACAATCTAGTTGGTAATCAAACTGAACAGTACAATTATTTGCATCACTTACAACAACCGTATAACTACCACTTGTAATATTATTATTTATAGCAGAGGTAACACCGTTATTCCATAAATAAGTGTAACTAGGAGTACCACCTGTTACGCCAATTTCCACTGTACCATTCACAAAGTTTCCGCAATCAGGTCGTATTGTATCTTTTATAAATACATTTAAAGGGGTAGATACACCTAAAATTTGAACTGTTGTTGAATTAGTACATAAGTTAACATCACTAACAGAAACAGTATAAATTGCTTGTGACAAATTAATTCCTACACTTGAAGTACCACCAGCAGGCAACCAATTGAAAGTATAAGCTGGTGTTCCTCCTAAAACTGTAATTGATGCCGAACCTGTAGAGGCATTAGCGCATAAAACACTAGTAGTTCCAACAACATTTAATGTCATATTTGTTACAGCAATATCTACCAATACATATGAGCCTGGCAAATTTGAACAACCAATTGCATCACTTCCATTAATTGTATATTGCGTAGAAGCAGAAGGTGCTACAGTAAAACTGGTTCCTGTAATTCCACCTGGCATTAAAGTATAATTAACTGCACCACTTGGTGTTAAAACAGAATTATTACCATTGCAAATTACAGATGAACTAATAGAAGCAATGCCAATTGTAGGTGATGCATTTACATAAATAGTTGTTACAACATTTGAAGAGCTTATACAACCACTTACATTTTCACCAGAAATGGTATACGTAGTAGTTGCAGCCGGACTAACACTAAAACTTGTTCCTGTTAATGAACCAGGACTTAATGTGTAATTTGATGCGCCACTTGGTGTAATTACTGAAGTACCACCAATACAAATAGTACTTGGTGAAACTGAACTTAAACTTATTGTTGGATTTGAAATTACAGTAATAGTTGCTGTTAAATTAGAAGCGCTTGTGCTTATACAACCCAAACTGCTTGTTCCACTTATTGTATATATTGTAGTTGAAATTGGATTAACAGTAAAACTAGTTCCTGAAGATGCACCTGGATTAATTGTATAAGTAGCAGCACCACTAGGTGTAATTATACTGCTATTTCCATTACATATGGTATTTGAACTAATTGTACCCAATGCAATTGTTGGAGAAGTATTAACAGTTATTGTAGTTGTTAAATTGCCAGAACCTGAACTTATACATCCAAAAGAATTTGTTCCGCTAATGGTATAAACAGTAGTTGCTATTGGACTAACAGTAAAACTTGAACCTGTTAAGCCACCAGGAATTAGTGTATATGATGATGCTCCTGAAGGCGCAATAACTGAACTGTTTCCACTACATATTGTACTAGAACTTATGCTACCAAGTGCAATTGTTGGTGAAGCGCGCACGGTAATAGTAGTTGTTAAATTTGTAGTTGAAGAACTCACACATCCAAAACTATTAGTACCACTGATAGTATATACTGTTGTTGCAGTTGGGCTAACTGTAAAACTAGTTCCAATCATAGAACCAGGAATTAGAGTGTATGAAGTTGCACCACTAGGTGTAATGACAGAATTATTTCCTAAACAAATAGTGTTTGAACTTACTGAACCTAATCCAATTGTTGGAGTTGCACGCACTGTTATTGTAACTGTTAAATTTGAAGTTGGAGAACTTACACATCCAAAAGCACCTGTTCCACTTATTGTATATATTGTAGTTGCTAATGGGCTCACTGTAAAACTAGTTCCTGCAATAGATCCAGGCATTAGCGTGTATGTTGATGCACCAGTTGGTGTAATAATTGAAGTACTACCTTTACATATTGTATTTGAACTAACAGAACCAAGTGCTACTGTGGGAGTAGATCCAACATTTATAGTAAGAGTTGCATTTGCTGCGGAAGTGCTTACACAGCCAGTTGCATTAGTTCCACTCACTGTATAAATAGTAGTACTAATTGGAGAAACTGTAAAACTAGTGCCAGTTAATGATCCAGGCATTAATGTATAGGTACTTGCACCATTTGGAGTAATAATAGAACTTCCACCATTACAAATTGTACTTGAACTTGCTGATGTTAAACCTATAGTTGGAGAAGGACTCACTGTGATAGTTCTAATTAAATTTGATGTGCTAGAACATCCAGAAACATTAGATCCACTAATTGTATAGGTTGTAGTAATTAATGGACTTACTGTAAAACTAGTTCCAGTAATGGCACCAGGCATTAAGGTGTAATTTGTAGCACCGGCAGGAGTAATAATAGAACTATTACCTGCACAAATTGTATTAGCCGAAATTGAACCTAAAGTAATTGTTGGAGATGGACTTACAGTGATTGTAAACATATATGGACTACTAACACAAGGCACAGCACTACTTCCGGATAAGGTATAAACTGTAGTAACAGATGGAGTTACAACTATACTATTTGAAGTAGTAGCAGGACTAACCCATGTGTATGTAACAGCACCTGAAGCTGTAATTGTTGTTGTTACTCCTTTACATATAGATGTTGAGCCAGAAACAGAAATGGTAGGAGTTGGATTAGCAGTAATTGTAATATTATCAACTAAGGTACATCCAGCACCATAATTAACATTAACACTATAAGTACCACCTGAATTTACAGCAAGTGTGCTAGCAGTAGATCCACCTGTCCACAAAAATTGAGTAAATGGATTTGGATAAAAAGCAGTTGTATTTAAAGTTACAGGTAATGCTGAGGCACACATTGTCATATCTGGACCTAATCCAGATAATGCAACGGTAGTTGTTGGAGCAAAACTCCAATTAGTGTTATTACCAGCATTGCTACTATGACCTGCAGCATTTAATGTTGTATAACTTGGAGTTGCATTTATATCTCTAATATTAACAAAATCGTAATTTACATTACCAGCTCTAACGTTTAAACTTGCTTGAGACGCAGGTGTCAAAGATTGTATAAATGTTATAAAACAAGGATTACCACTTGCATACATAATATTATTTACAGTTTGTGTAACTGCAGCATTTAATTTATAGGTATTTCCTGCACTAAAAATTAAAGTATCTGTCATATTTGAACCATAAATATTAGCACTATTAAAAAAACTTAAAAACCTAAAAATGTTGGAGCTTGTTGATGCGCTTGGATACGGCTGAATATAAGTAGCACCTGTAGTTCCTGTAAACAAAGCTCTACCATAAGTGTGCCCCGTTTGAGAATAAAAATATGCACCAGCTGTTGGGAATATAACTTGAGAAGTTGGCGTAGAATTTAAATAAGCATTTGTGCCTCTATGATACCAAAAATAATTTGTTACAGTTATGGATGAAGTGCCTATTGACAAAGTCCGCGAACTTGCAGATGGAAGACCAGAAGATGAAGGTAGAAAATGATCCCTTAATGTGGAAATAACTATATTTTTATTATTTGTATTTAAATGACCACGTAAAAGCCATATCTCCCTATTTAAATTTAAGTTATCATTTAAAGTCCAACTTCCTCCTCCATCAAAATAAAAACCAGGGTATGGATATCCTGAAATTGCTGCCATAATATTACCGTTTGAGGTGATTGTTTGACCAGCAACATCAGATTTAAAATAAACGCCATAAGTATTAAAACGCATAACAGGTTGTAAAACTAATGATCCAAAAATAGAAAGTGGATTTCCAACAGTTGCAGTAATCATAGGATTATTTGCAATAGTAACACTCCAAGTCATATTTCTACAATAATGACCTGATGAGTTTAATGTTACAGTATTACTTAATGCAGTAAAAGCTGAACCACCATCAAATACCACATCAATAATTGGAGTAGGAACACAAAATGCAGGTGGTCCTCCAGATGTAAATGACCAATGTGAGCCATCAGTCCAGTTTCCACTACCGCCTATCCAATATAAAGTGCTACCAAGAGAAGCTGGGAAAACAATACCAATATTGTTACCTAAATCAATTGATGTTGTTGCAGTAACAGGAGCTAAAGACCCAACCACTTTAATATCTTTTATAATTGAATTAGAAATATTACAAGCAGTTGCAGATGGGTTAAAACTAAATGTTGCTTGCGAACCGCCTAATCGAGAGGAAATTTCTCCGTTTCCAGAACATGCTGCAGTTGTGGCTGTTAATGTACCAAGGATATTATAGGTTACAACATCAAAAATATATTTCCTATTTGGTGCCAAAAACAAATTATTAATTGTATGAGAATAATTAATTGTTGCTGCTCCATTAAATCTCAAATTATTAAATGTTACTCCTGTACCACCCGAAAATCTGGTTAACAGCATATTAATTGAAGATGGATTTGTAAAAACAACATCATTATAAACTAAGCCTGTGCCATACGACTCAAAGCCAGCTGTATTATTAAAGTTGGAGGTTACATTAATAGTACTTGTTCCGGCATTTAATAAAGTTGTAAATCCTAAATTCCTATAATAAAAATAATTAGCAACATTTATTATTGATGCACCAAGAGATAATGTTCGTGAACTGGTAGAATTTAAAAAAACACTAAATTTTTCTTCAACATTAAAAACATCAACTTGTTTTCCATTAGTATTTACATGTCCTTGATTAAAAAATATATTTTGTAGTGAGTTAAAATTATCTTGTAATACCCAGCCCCCTGGTCCATTAAAAATATAATCTCCTCTTATAATTGTACCATTAGTGGTTATACTTCTACTTGGTGATGTTGTTTTCATGTATGTATCTTGCACACTGTATGTCATAGATGGGTTCAAGGTAATTGAACCAAATACATTCAAATATCTTTCAGCTATTCCTTTTAATGCAGGTGTTGTAGTTGCTCCAGTCCAATTCATATCATTACAAAATTGGTTTATTTGGCTGAGTGTAACTGTATTACTTCCTGCCGTAAATGAAGGACCATTAAAAAATACATTATCTACTGGGGTTGGAATACAGGCTCCTCCTGCTCCACCAGAGGCAAGAGACCAATGCGCAGGATCATTCCAATTTCCTAAACCACCTACCCAAAACAAATTACGAGAAGCAGGAGTTGTAAATAAAATATTGGTATTGCCTCCTAAATCAAATGAATTAATAGCATTTAATGTTCCAATTGAACCAGTTATGTTTAATTTTTGAATAACGGCACCATTAACATTTGCTGTTGCACCAGTGCTAAAGGTAATAGTAGTTTGTGTTGTTAAATCAGATGAACTTATTTCGGTAACACCATTACATAAATTTGTTGTAGCTGTTAAAGACGCTACAATTGTTTGTGTGCGTCCTGCCAACAAGTCATATTTTTGACCTCCAGAAAATATTAAACTATCATAAATACAACTACCAGAAACTCTTGCAGAACCAATAAATTTTAAGGTTCTAATTGTCATGGTTGCATTACCCAAATTAAAGTTTGTTCCTTGATTTGTAGGATTTGTATATGTAATTCTATAGTATTTATGCCCAGTTTTACCAAAAAAATTCTCAAATTGCAAATAAGGCCAAGCACTTGATGTACCATTAAACTTAATGTGACTGGTACCAGCATTTAAAGTATTTCCAGTATATTTATATGAAGGTGTTGCTGCATTGTTAATATTAATTTCAGACGACCCAAGTGTTAATGTTCTTGTTGGAGTACCACCAGTATAGGCCTCTACAAAGGTGCTTACGTTAATTGTAACATTATTAGTATTAAAGTTTCCATCTTCAAAATTTATACTTCCAGTAAGTGTTAAATTATCTTGTAATATCCAACCACCAGCACTTTGAAAAGTAAAATATCCATTTATAGTTATACCATTAGTTGTAATTGTTTGTCCCAGTGTTGGGGACCTAAAAACAGTTGAACTAACAACATACGCCATTAATGGTTGTAAAGTAAGTGATCCATATATTTCTAAAAATCCACTTCCAGAATTTGTTATAGTTGGGGTATTGGTAGCTCCAGCCCAATTCATATTTCTGCATGTTGCAGTTGTATTAACGGTAACGATTTTACTTACCGCCGTAAAACCTGAATTAATATCAAATATTACATCATCTGATACACTAGGTACAAATGAGTGTAATGTTGAACCTCCTGAAGTGGTGGCCCAGTGACTTAAATCACTCCAGTTACCTGCACCACCTATCCAAAAATAATTTGCTGCACGTCCATTAATAGTAAATGAAAGCAACAATAAAAGTAAATTTATTTTAACAAAATGTAAAATTGTTTTCATAGTAGTGGGATTTAAACTTTAAGACTGTAAGCTGTTTCTACCAAATTTATACAAAAACCTAATAGGTTCCAAAAATATATTTAACATTTTGTGAGCTGTATTTTAATTAAGGCAGTCAGTATCTTATTTGAAATTAAATTAAGATACTTTTTATGCTTAATTATTAAAATTGATTTTTTTAAACTATAAAAAAAATTACATTTGTTTACTTAATTAATGCGTAAACTATGACCAGAGAAGAACTAATTTCTGAAATTAAAAATAAAAAATCATTTTTATGTGTGGGTTTAGACCCTGACGTAGATAAAATGCCTAAATTTTTGCTTGAGGAAGAAGACCCCATTTTTGAATTTTGTAAAGGCATAGTTGAAGCTACTGCTGAATATTGTGTTGCATTTAAGCCAAATACCGCTTTTTTTGAAGCTTATGGCCTAAGTGGTATTCAAAGTATGGAGAAAATCATAAAGTACATTAAACATAATTTCCCGAATCATTTTTTGATAGCTGATGCAAAACGTGGGGATATTGGAAACACTTCAACAATGTATGCAAAGGCATTTTTTAATCGTTTACATGCCGATGCCATTACTGTTGCTCCATATATGGGAAGCGATTCAGTAAAACCATTTTTACAATTTGATGGTAAATGGGCCATTGTATTAGCCTTAACTTCAAATGAAGGTGCTAAAGATTTTCAATTAGATGAAGGCAAAACAGATCCACTTTATAAACACGTATTAAGGGTTTCTAAAGAATGGGGAACAATTAATAATATGATGTATGTTGTTGGTGCTACAAAAGCGGAAATGTTAACCGAAATTAGAACTATTATACCAAATCATTTTTTATTAGTTCCTGGTGTTGGAGCCCAAGGTGGTAGTTTGGCCGATGTATGCAAATACGGCTTAATTAAAAACGATATTGGTTTATTAATTAATGCCTCTCGCTCTATAATTTTTGCTGGTAACGACGAAAATTATGCTGCTGCTGCTGCTGTTGCTGCTAAAAAAATTGCCGATGAAATGAAGCAGTTTATTTAAGCTTTAAAATAATTTCAAGTTGATAACTAATTTTTAATTGGGAAGTAATTAGTTGTCCCTAAAATAATCATTTAGTTATATTTTTCTTTTTTCCATGATGAAAAAAGAAACGAAAAAATCTAGGCAAAACACCAAATCCGTTTTTCATCGCACCTCCCTCCGCTTCTGCTCCACCTGAAAAACTAGAATTTCGCACCGTTTTGCCAGAACCTGCCGCACCTCACTAAAATTAAATCACTGATTTTTTCACCTGTAGATTATTTTTCTGGCAGATTTTATCACAATGATTTCACAAAACATCTTTTTATATCTACACTTTTAAATTATTTTATGAGCGACTGATTATGTAAATATTTACTATTTATAAATAAGTGTATTTAATATTAATAAAAAGTCATTACTTAAGTTTCTAACTATAATTTCCTTAGTGGTGTGTTCGGAATAATATCGTACTTATAATTTAAATATACTGAATTGTAAGAATGCATAAACCAAGCCCAATTAGCTTCATTAAATGTAAATAACCTGTATCCTAACCAAGGACTATAAGTTGATGGAAAGCTTAAACTTGCATCAAAAGCAAAGCCATGCACAATACACCTATTTCTTTTACCATAGCCCCATGGATTTTTAGCACGACCACGCCCTAGTTTTACATTTATATAATCGTTTTGATACATTACATTAAAAGCTCTGAGCCTTTGTACATGATTTTTTGTATGCAAAAAATATTGATAAAAAGAAACACCATATTTATGCTTTAAATCCTTTGTATTTTCAATAAGACCAACATCTAAGGTAACCCCGTAATTAATTTTGGCATCAAATGTATAACCAATTGTAATGCCAGGGGTAACAAACACTGGCCTATTTAAAAATGACTGAGACGACAAATTTAAAATTTGTAGAAACAAACATATAAATATGTAATTAATGCGAAACATGATAGCTAACTCCAATTAAAACTGAAATTTAACCTACAACGAAAAGTCATTGTAATTAGTATACCATTTTCAAAATATAAATGAATTAGTATTTAACTCAAATTACACAATCCTATTAATTAAAAATTATTTATTGTTTTGTTTTTTTTACAAAACCAAAGTAGAAACAAATTAAGCAAAGCACAAAATGCAGAGCACCTCTTGTATAACCAACCTCTGGCGTTTGTAAAATGTCTGTTCCTAAAACTGGGATTGATACTTTTGCATAAGCAAGATAAATTTGAATGCCAGCACTTACAAAAAATGCACCTGTTAAGAATTTTCTAAAGTCAACACTTTTGATGACGAAATAAACTGTCAATAAAATAATTGTAAGGATTAGTATTACATAAATAACTTTCATATTAGTGGTAAAAGATCTTGTTAGTCGTTTAGTGAATTAATACCTTGCTCTTTAAGCTTAGCTAATGCATCTTTCATTACTTTAACTTGTTCTGGTGGGTGTCCTTGCCAATTAGTAACTTCTCCAACTATTTTAAACGGTTGTGTTGATCGAAATGATTTTGTTGGATTGCCAGGAAATTTTTTATCCGTTAAATCAGGGTCGTCCTCAATGTCACCAGTTGGTTCAACTAAATAAATTCGTTCTCGACCTTCACCAATTGCCAGCTCAGCACCCCAAACAGCTGCATCTAATGTTGCAGTTAAGAAGATGTACATTGCATTTTTTCTTTGTCCAAAGTTAGAGGTTTTACCTACTTCAATTAGGTCGCCAAGTTTGAGGTCAGCTTTTGTTCCATGAAAGTAAGTTTGGTTAAAAGGTGTGTAAAAAGTTGGATTATTACTTTTATTTTGTTCCATTATCAAATTATACTTTTATATTTTATTTAGTTATGTTGTAATTTGTTGGCTAAAGTTTTACGCACCAAGCAAAGGTTTTATTTGAAACTGTGACTACCGAACCGATTAAATAAAGATACAATGTTGCTATGCATTTGCAAAGAAAAAATGAAGAACTTTTCTGCCGCTTTTGCAAATGCTTTGATGTCTGCAAGGCTGGAGCAAGCCGTGTGTTATGTGATAGTTGCGGCTACATAGTTTACACACAGTTTACGTGTCCGCATACAATTATTTAAAAGAACAATATTTGCCATAACCGTCGACCGTTGTTATATAAATTGTTGTGCCGTCATATGCTCTAAATTCTTTTTCTAGGTCGTCCCAATTTATTTCAGTGTCTGTGCTAGGGCAGTGTAAAGTGAATTTTTTGTCAATGACTAATTCTCCAGTATAGTCATTATATATTTTACAATTAATAGTCTTAGCAGATTTATTAATACTGTCTATTAAATACCATTGCCCACCGTCTGGTCCACCAGCCCAAAATGCATTCTCGGGAATACCTTTAGCTCTAGCTGGTTTATTTGTCCCACAACTGCTAAGTAAAAACACTAAAAAGAAACTAAATATAATGGTCTTTGTCATTTGGATTATTGTTTTCGAGTCTACAGCCGCAATTACACATAACTTCTTAAGATTTTATCCGCAATTTACGGCGGGGGATTTGAATAAGCA
>CALMMX010000354.1 GCA_937868545.1 uncultured Bacteroidota bacterium | reverse complement strand
ATTTTGGAGATGCAACATCCTACCTTACTTTATTTTAATAATAATAGTTTAGTGTCAATAATTTATGCGCCTTATTTAGGGTAATTTAAGCCACGGTTGGTGTTTTCACTAACGGTTTATATTGCAATAATATTTCTTTAGAAAAACTACAAAAAGTAATCAAGCCATTTGTTAATACTTTGTGAATACTCTTAAATGGCTTTGTCAGGCCTTTTTCTAATATTTGTTATAATACTAAACCTAACTAACATGAAGAATTTTATTCTATCTGTCATTTTTTTATTGACTTTTATTTCTGGTAACGCACAAGATAATTTTGTAATTGATGATTTGCCAAAAATTATAGTTACTGAGTTAAATAAATTCCGCATTAAAAATGGCTTAGATACATTTGAATACCACGAAATTTTAGCTAATGCCGCATTTATTGACGCTGATAAAATGGCTGGTAAAGGTCAAGTAAAAGTTGACCCACTTAAAGTAAAAAAGAACTTATTAAAATCTGGCGGAACTAATAAAGGCGAAGAAATTGCAATGAACGCACCTGTTAGTAAGGGTAGAGATAATTATAAAACAGACCAAGTTGCTAAAGTTGTTTATACGCGTTGGGAAAATAATAAAAAAGATAAGGAGGTTTTATTAAAAGCTCAATACATGATGATTGGTATAAGTTGTGTATTAGATGACGATAAGAAAAAAGTGTATGTAACTGCTGTATTTGGTGGTTATGATAGTTTTAATGCTGGAGCAAAAAAGAAAAAAGAATTAGCGGTTCCATTTAATACTAAATCAAAAAAACTTTTAACTCCTGATGTTAAGGCTTGTAAAAACTGCGATAAATGGAAGAACTATGACATTCTTCAAAAAGGATTAAAAGTTGAAAATGGAAAAATTTATTTAGAGTATGCAAACCTTAAAGATTTAAAACGATTATTGAAAAAAACAAAAGATGGTCTAGCGGTTGATATTGTTCAAAAAGCGCAGTACGAAAAAGCAGATTATAACATTGTAGATAACAATTTGCAAAATAAAGGTATTATGCAAAAGGTAATTTCTAAAGATCAAGTCTTTTCAAAAAATTTAATTAAGCCAGACCCTAAGGCAAAGAAAAAGGTTAAAATAAATAAATTAAAACTCGAAATGGGTAAGTTTAACCCAAAAATTACTGGACCCTATGAGTTAAATTTAATTGTTATTCAAGATGGACATGTGTGTAAAACTGTAACTCGCTCTTATTTAGAAAAAGGAGATCAAGAAAGTAATACACCAATTGGATTAATTCCTGCTAATGAAACTGTTGGTTTAAAACCTCCTTTTGAACCTCGTTCAGAAAGTTCTATTTTAAATTTCACCATCCCTTTCGAAAAAAATAAATCTGAATTTAAAACGGAAGATGTTCAGCCATTTATTAATGCTATGAATGAACCTGATTTCATCATTGATGGTTTATACATTTATGCCTTTTCTTCTATTGAAGGTGATGCTACAGCAAATGCCAAACTGCAACGTAAAAGAGCAGAGAGTGTTACAAATGTTTTGCAAAGTATGCAAAACAATAAAATTACACCCAATATAGAAACTAAAGATTCATGGAATTTATTTGAACTAGAAATGGAAGATGGTAAGTATGATGAATTAGTGAAAATGGGTAAAGAAAAAGCAATAAAAAAAATAAATGCAAATCCAAGTTTAATTAAAGAACTAGAACCTACTTTAGCAAAGCAACGTTTTGCACAAATTGTAATGGATGTTACTTATGATATTACAGGAAACAAAGAACAAAAATTCACAACTGTTTCTTTTAATAGAGCTGTAAAAGCTAACAAAATGCCTCAAGCATATAAAATTATGGAATATGCTTTTAATAAACGTTTAGAAAAAAAGTATACCGACGATATTTTTGATAGTTTAAAAATTCCTAATGATGCAGCATTTGTAAATTTATTAAATAATAAAATTTATTATAATTATTTGGCAAGCAGCAGCATTGTTGATGAGGATGATTACGAATCTTTAAAACAATTGGAAAAACTTGATCCGGCAAATGATGTTGTTAAATATAACCGTATTTACAGTTCTATTATATTAGATTCAACACTTGGCACTAAAGAGCAACAAGCAAAGCAACAATTAGAAATTGATGCACTATATAAATCTAAGATTGATAAAAAATTAGTTGATGGGTTAAATGTAGAATGGCAATTTAAAATTATGGAATCTTTAGATACTTTAGAAAACAGTGAGCCTTTAATTGAAGCTTGTGTAAATAAAATAAAAAGTTTTTACAATTTTAAAGAGGCTAGTTGGCAAAATGCTTTAAAATTAGCCTATGCATTTACTCGCGGAAAAGATTACAAATTCTCTTCTAATATTTTAGAGCCATTTTTAAAAGTTGAAAATGTTGATGAAGGTTTGTTGTTTAGTTATATTTCTATTGCTTCTCATTTACCAGAAAAATTTTATAGTCGTACATTTAGTGACGCACTTCATAAAGCCAAAGAAAGAAATCCTGAACGTTACTGTCAATTGTTTGGTGAACCACGAATGTCTTTCCAAGTACTAGATAATCCAAGTGCTAAAAAAGATTATAGAGAAGCAGGTTGTAAATAGCATTTAAGTATCTATTTTATTTAATAGAATACCTCATTTTGGCAAAATTTAATGTAAGAAGTTTATTTTATTGAGTAAAGGGTGCTTTTAAGCTAGTTAACAATTCTTTTTTATATTTTAAATTTAGTATGTTTGAACAAGGCTCTTGAATAATAATTATTTAAATTAAAAATTATGTTAAAAAAACTACCATTAATTTTTTCAACTTTTGTTGGATTGTTTTTTTTCAATGGGATATTAAGATCTCAAATTGTTGCACCTGATGCCTTTATTAAAGGAAATTTTGTGGAAATTGGAGTTTCAGGCCCAGGGGGTTTTGAAGGGGCAACTTCTGCTGCACCAGCAGGTATGCATTTTAGAGGTGGCTGGGGATTATCTGGATTTGTAGCCGATCCATTAGCAAGTGGTTGGACTAATTATAATGGTGATTTTTTCACACCAGGTTCTCCAGAAAATGGTTGGGGCTTACATGTAGGTAATTCTACTACTGATCCTGATTTTAATAATAATTCTAACGGTGAATTAGATATTCCTGGAAATATAACAAGTTATACTAGCTATTTAGATTGTAGAAATATATTTTGGAGTGGGGCATTATCATCTGGTACTACTTCTATTGCCGTAGACATTGACTATTTTTTAGATGTTACTAAATTGTATTATACTACTACAGTTACTTTAAAAAATACAGGTGCTGTAAATATTCCAATGTTATATTATTATCGTAATGTTGACCCTGATAATAATCAACCGGTTCATGGCGATTTTACAACTACTAATTTAATTGAAAATCAACCTAGTGCAGGTCCATGTAATTTAGCTTGCGTAAGTGCTAGCCAAGCAGCTTTGGGTGGTGGTGGCCCTTCTTATATGGCTTTTGCTGGCTTAGACCCTGAATTTAGAGTAACAACTGGTGGTTTTTCCGAAAGAAATGCTTATGAAATTTGGAATGGTGGAATGTCATCATGGGCATCTCCGTACATTACTGCAGTTGGTGCCTCAAATTTTGCTGATGAAGCAATTTCTATTGCATATCGTATTCAAAATTTATTACCTGGCACATCAAGAACTTTTAAGTTTGTTACTATATTAAATTCATCAGATAAAAATGCTGCAGTTAATAATTTATTTTATTTATCATACCCTGGATCTTCTTTAACTGCACCAGCAGCTTGTTCTCCTATTACTTCTGCAGATACAGTAAAAACGTGTGGACCTACTTATGTATCTGTTACAGGTCCCGGTTTAAGTAATTTTAATTGGTCTTGGTCTCCTACTTCTTATCTATCGAGTTCAACAACTTATAGTGCTTATGTAAATCCACCTGTAACAACAATTTATACAATTACTGGTGTTCCA
>CALMMX010000353.1 GCA_937868545.1 uncultured Bacteroidota bacterium | reverse complement strand
TATCACTAAGTAACTTATAAAAAAATAAATAAATGAGAAATTTAGTATTTATAATAGCTTTTATTTTTAGCTTAAATATTAATGCATCTAGCATTGCAAAGCTAAAGAGACCTACAACTTTTGATTCCTTGGATGTAATTTTATCATTAAAAAATTATACTGAAGAAAATAAAACATTGGTAAAAAATGCTCTACTTACAATGCGTGGAGTTAATTACCTTGCATATTGCGATAATCATGATGTGTTTTTAATTTATATTGATAAAACGCTTTATTCAACCGCAGAACAATTTTTTGAAATTTTCATTAAAAACAATGATTTAGTTGCAATAACCTGTTTAAAGAATGGTTTAATAAATGGAATCATTTCTTTTTGCGATTTTAAAGATGCTACAGATGCTGAAACATACAAATTAAGCCATTAACTTATATGAAAAAAACTATACTTTTATTTTTATTTTTTTTAAGTACCAAATTAATTTATTCGCAAATTAATTATGTGTTTACCTCTGTTGCAGGCACATTTACTTATAACTCAAGTCCAACAACTATACATGGCTCAGGTGTAGATGATAATTTATCAGGTTCTATTCCAATTGGTTTTACATTTCAATATGGTTGTGTTAATTACACCAATATTAGAGTTTCATCAAATGGATGGTTAACCTTTAACACGGCTTATACATCTTCAGATGCCGGTAACAATTTAGCAACTGGATCTAATAGGCCCGTAATTGCTCCATTATGGGACGATTTAGCTACTGGGAGTGGTGGAAATGTAAATTATAAATTAACTGGTACAGCACCTAATAGAATACTAACAGTAGAATGGAAGGAAATGGAATGGCGGTATACTGCCTCTACTTGGGGTCTTTCTTTTCAAGTAAAATTGTATGAAACTTCAAACAGAATAGAATTTGTTTATATTAGAAATGGAGGGGCATCAGCAAATTTAGATGCACCAGACGCATCAATTGGTTTAAGTGGAACTACATCAGGTGATTACTATTCATTAGATGGAACTGGAGCAACTCCTAATGCATCTAAAACTACAGAAACAACAAATTTATCAACAAAACCTTCAAATGGTAGAATTTACAGATGGGATCCTGCAACATGTTCTGGTCCACCAACTGTTGGAACACCATCAGCACAACCAACTTTCAGTTGTGGGGCTTATACAACCAGTTTAACAATAAGCGGAGCTACAGGATTATGTGGTGGATTAACTTTTCAATGGCAATCATCTACTTCTGCATCTGGTCCATTTACAAATATTGGTGTAGCTTCTTCAAGTCCAAATACAACTGCTTTAATTCCAGCATCTACAACCTTATATTTTAGATGTATTGTTGCGTGTGGAGTGGCAACCTCAACATCAGCTGTTATATCTGCAGCAGCGGCAGCGGCAGCTGTTTGTACATGTAACCAATTAGTCACTTTACCGTATTCTATTACTGGGCAAACAACTTGTGGTGCCTCTAATGACATTACTTCAAGCAATGTTACAAATGTGTGTGGTAGTACAAATTATTATACAGGAGAAGATGTTGTGTATTCTTTTGTTCCAACATCCTCTGGTCCTATTACTATTAATTTAACTTCTACTGGTTCATCTACAGGTTTAATGTTGTATAATGGTTGTCCCCTTTCGGGAGGAACCTGTGTAGGTAATAGCCAATCCTCATCAGGTAATAAATCGCTTTGTGTAAATGTAGTAGCAGGGCAAACTTATTATTTGGTTATAGATTCATATGCTAGTCCATCATGTAATCCATATAACTTAACCATTTCAGATCCAGCAGTAGTTGCTTGTAACATGGCTTATACATCTGCATTAACTACTTATAATTTTGAAACATTTACTGGAACTACATTACCAACTACAGATGATGTTTTATTTAATACCATTTTACCATTTAGCTTCCCTTTTTGTTTTGATGGAAACCAAACTTGGGGTGCATATGCCTCATCAAATTCTTCTTTAGTTTTTGATGCATTACCATGTTATCCAAATATAAATACAGGATCTAATGCTGCACCGGGGATTTGGACTAATTGGACAATTACAGCACCTGCACCAGTTAATGGCACATCAATTCCACGAAATGCAATATTAGCGCCATGGCACGATATTGATCCAAGTTTAGGAGGGGTATTGCAATATACAGTATTAGGAACTGCGCCAAACAGACGCTTTATTTTATCGTTCGAAAATGTACCAATGTATGGCTGTGGAACTTCTTCACCTTCAATATATCATTCAAGCCAAATAAAATTATTTGAAACTACCAATGATATAGAAATACATATTCGTCAAAAAAGAGTATGTACCTCTCATGGGAATGGAAGTGCGGTTATGGGTTTACATAATTACGATGGAACAATATACATTCCACCTGTAAATGCAACTATGCACAATGTAAATACAGCTTTAACATATACTTGGGTTATGACAAATGAGGCTTATAAATTTACTACATCATGTGGTACAGGTCCTGGATCGTGTAAAACATTACCGATAGGTTTAAAATCATTTTATGCAGAACGAATTGATAAAATAAATTACTTGTATTGGGAAACAGCAACTGAGGAAAATTTAAAAAAGTATGCAATTGAAAGATCAACTGATGGGATTAATTTTATTGAAATTGGTGAAGAAACACCAAATAATAGTCCAAGTAAATACACCTTTTTAGATAAAAATGCTGAAATAGGTATTATAAATTATTATAGAATTTGTACTTACGAAAATGATGGAAGTAAAAGTTATACATTTATTTATCCATTAGGTACAAGTAAAGATGAAATATTAAATGTAACTGAGTTATTTCCAAATCCTACAAATTCAAGTTTTACATTTGCATTTGATTCGAAACAAAAAGGTACTGCTAATGTTAATGTATTTGATATATATGGGAAACTAATAAAATCCATTAACCTAAATGTTGAAGTTGGAATTACTGAACAAAAAATAGATGTAAGTGATTTAAATTCTGGAATTTATTTTGTGGAAATAGAAAATAGTTTTAAAGAATTAATTTCTAAACAAAAGTTAGTTAAATTAAACTAAGGCGCTTTAATCTGTACTCCTTCTCCAAAAAGTTGTGATACTTTAATTGAGTTTATTTTCAGTTTCAGTTTTTTCTTTTCAATATTCCAGAAAAATACTCCAACACTTTTTGCTTTTGGTGGTAAATTACTCATTGTAATGCTATACTTTAGATTCTTACGATTAGTTAAATCATAGCCACTCCATTGTAAAGGGTATCGTACAAAATGAAAATTATTATTTAATGAATCGTTAATAGCAAATACAAGCCATGTGTTTGTAGGCTTTTCTATTTCTATAACATCAAAATCTACTTCCGCTAATAAAGGGTGAGAATCATAAAATACAGTGTCTTCATTATGGTATAAATCGTTATACTCTTTCTCGGTAGCAAAAATTTCCAAATTTGATTTTTGAAAAAACACCTTTTTTGAAATAGGTTTTATTCTTTTTAAAATTACAAATCCCCAATCAGGTTCAGTATCAATTACTGTATAATACTTTTCCCAATATTTTTTTTCAGACAATGAACCAATATAATAATCAAAACATAATTGCAAATTATCGGTTGGATCTGATGGGCTTAATGCACTTTGGTTTCTGTAATTTAAATACCCAAAAAACAATTCTCTCACTCTATGTCCTCCAATAGTTATAGTGCGATTCTCTTTTTTTTGCTCTGATAAAAGTGTTGTATAAAAGTGTTCGGGAATTGTTTCATAAACATATAATGAGTGTTTTCTCAAATTTAGGTTAATGGCCAAATGTACTACAATTGCAATACTAATAAGGTATAAAACAATTTTTGCAATAATGCTATCCGCCTCATTAAAAGTAAAAGCAACAAACAATACAAAAAACACATAATAAAATAATCCAGTTCTATCTTCAGGATAATTTATTCCTAATATTTTATGCATGGCATAGAAACCAATAATTAACACGCATAAAATAACTAAAAACAACAAAGATAGATTTGGTGATTTTAATTGCGCTAATGGTTTCCATATTAGCTTTCTGTTCAAGAATAAATTAAAAAACAAAACCAATACAAAAAATGCTACTAATATGTATTTTAAAAGTAATGTTGGTTGAACAATTAATAATTTTACTAAAGTTAAAAATGTTACCTTCCAATAACTGTCTCCTTCGCCATAATACAAAGCGCCATTTTTTTGTAAGAAAAATGAAAAAGATAGCCAATAGTAAAGCATTCCAAAAAATAGCAACCATATAAATATATTTTTAAATGAAAATAATTTTCGATTAAAAAACTGAATAACAATTAAAATTCCTGAAAGCAATAAACATATAATTATTAAAATAAGGTTTGAGCTTATAGCTAATTGAAAAAATAATAAAGTGAGACTTAAATGCTTTATATTTTGAACATCTTTGATATAGCTTAACATATAAGCAATTCCAATAACTAAAAAAGCCATTGAAATGCCGTAACCTCTGCATGCACTAAAAAATGTAAGCCAATGAAAAGAAAATAAAAAAGCCAACACTATAAATACCTTAGCTTCTGTTTTTGAAAGAAAAGTTGTGAGTTTATAAACACCTAAAATTAAAACTATAAAAGATAATGTATTTGGTAATCTTAAAGCAAAAGGTGATGAGCCAAATAAATGGAAGCATATATTTCCTAAAAAACTATTTAATACATGATTATTAGCATCAACTTGAGAATAAAATGGCATGTAATTCCCCGACTGAATAAAAAAGAAAAAAGTAGCGGCCTCATCATGACAAAGAGGAACTAAATAACTTCGAAATAATACTATAGCAAAAGACAATAAGGAAATTAAAATAAAAAAAACATTAAACCACTTATCTTTTTTTAGAGAAATATTCATATTAATCATTAAACTTCTAATTTTTAAAATGTATACTAATTAATGTTATATCATCTCTTTGTGCCATATTTCCTTTAAACTCCATCAACTTGTTTTTATACAAATCACTGTCATTTATTTCGGCAAACCATTTTTTTATACCTGAACTAAATAATTTCTTTAAATTACTTGTACCTTGTTGGTCTGTAATACCATCACTGTATAATAATATGTTTTTATAGTTAGAAATAGAAAATTCCATTACATTATAAATTGCTACTTCTGGATCAGAATTTAATGGAGAAGAATCAATTTTCACAAATTCAATTTCTCCCATTTTAGATTTTATTAAAAATGGCTGTTGAGAGCCCGAACAAATTAATTTATCTTGTTCAAAATCCAAAACTAAAATAGAAATTGCTAAACTGTCAGAACTGGAATCTTCTTGAACAGAAAAAGTATTCCATAATAATTCATTTAATTTCTTCAAAATTAAATCTGGAGCACTAATATTATCATATAATATAATTTGATTTAATAATGACTTACATAAAACAGTAAGTAAAGCACCTGGCACGCCGTGACCAGTGCAATCAGCCATAATAATAAAATCAAGATTATTATGATTAAAAATCATATAAAAATCTCCACCAATTATATCCTTTGGCATATATATAATTTCCTTAATACTAATTTTTGAATTAATAGTTGTTGTAGTATTCAACTTTAAAATACTATCTTGAATGTACTTAGCGTATTCAATACTTTCATTAATTGTTAAATTCTTAGTTTTAATTTGATTATAAAGTTCTGTTACCTCTGTAATTTTATCACTCAATAATTTAGTTTTTTGATTTACAAGTTTTTCCAGATGCTTATTTCTTTCTTTTATTTGTTTAGTTCTGTATTTAAAAACACTAATTATCAATACAATAATTAAGGCAATAACTAATAATTTAAACCAAATAGTTTGATAAAAGGCTGGCAAAATTTCAAACTTATACGATAAAATATCAGTACTTGATTCAAACCCCTCTCTTGTTGCTTTAACTCTAAACTCATATTTACCAAATGACAGGTTGGAATAGTTAATTTGATTATTTGAAGATGGTGCTGAATAGTTAGTATCTAAGCCAATTAACTTGTATTGATACTGTAAATTATCAGAATTAAAAAAATTGAGATTAGAAAGTTGGAAGGTTAAATTATTTTGAAAATATTTGAATTTAGGATTAATAGGGACATTATTTTCTGTTTTATAATTAAGCAAATCCCAATCAACTTTCTCATAATTTAAAAGCAAACTAGTTAATTGCAGTTTAATGAATCTCTTCTTATTTAACGCTTCTAAAAAATTAAATTTTATGATACCTAATTCTGACCCAAAATATAAATTAACTATTCCAA
>CALMMX010000352.1 GCA_937868545.1 uncultured Bacteroidota bacterium | reverse complement strand
CTAATTGATGCCATTTTTCATGAATACTCAACCATTCTTCTGCGCTACATTTTCCACCCGCAATTTTATCTCTTATTTCTTTATCAAATATTTCTGCACCACCACCTGGCATAGAATCTAATCCAGACTCTTTAAGTATTTTTAAACCTTCGTTGTATGATACTTTTGCTTTTTTAAATATATAGTGACATTCCACTGGCGTTAAAGCTTTTATGTGTAGTTCTGGCCTGTGGGCTTTAATAGCTTTGAATAAAGAAGAATAGAAATTCAAATCTTGTTTTGGTATAACACCTCCTGTAATATGAACTTCAGTAACTTGTTGTCCATCATATTTTTTTATGATATCCATCATCTGTTCAATAGAAAGTTCCCAACCCTCTTCACGCTGTTTTATAAGGCGAGAGTAAGCACAAAATGAACATGTGTATACACAAATATTAGTAGGTTCTACATGAAAATTTCTATTAAAATAAACGTAATTGCCATTTTTTTGTTCGCGAACAAAATTAGCTAACGTTGCTACAAAAGATAAATTAGCATGTTTAAATAAATATACTCCATCGTCAAAAGTAATTCGTTCTTTATTTAAAACTTTTTGTGCTATATTTTTTAGTTCGGAGTCAACCCCCGAAGCATTAATTAAATTGCTTAATTGCGGTTCTGAAATCATAGCTTAAAATTAATAAAAAAGCCTCACAAAATGCAAGGCTTTCTTTTTTTATTGCTATGATTATTTAGGCTTTCTTTTTGAAATTAATATTACCAAAGAAATCAATTATTTTTTTAAATACATCAAAGTAAAGAGTAATCATTAATGTAATACTCATAAACCAAATAACCATTATATTAAACCAAAAAGTTGGAATTAATTTACCCATAAATCGTTTATTTGGAGCAAAAAAGTGAGCTCTTCCAAATTTAGAATCAATAGGGTCAAGGTAAACAGGGTCAATACGTTGGATTAATTTACCATCTTTTTCTAAGCATCTTTCACCAAAATCATTGCTATTTAGCATTAATGAATTTAAACTTTCATTTTCGCAATTTTCTTGCAACGCTTGGTATTTTTCTTTAGAAGCTTGGTCTTTTGTTAATTTTTGAACTACTTTATCCTTACCATCTCTGGCTGAGTTTTCTCTATTAATATAATGTTCATTTATTCTATTTAAATAAGCAGATAAGGATTGAGCAACTTCAGGTGTATAATCTTTAATATTTAATTTATTTAAATTTTCAAATACATATTTATTACCTAAAATTGCTTGCTCTTTTTGAATTTCATTTTTTATTAATAGTAAATCTTGTTCAGTCTCATTTTTCTTTAAATATTCCTTTTGCTCAGTTTCTATTTTCGACATTTTATTATGAAGCTTAGGAATCCAATACACTTTTTTGTATTGAGCAATACTTATTGCTTTGTCGTATTTGTAGAAATTTTTCTCAAATCCATTTGCTTTATATTGATTTACTGCAAGAGCTTCAAATGCCCAACGACTTGTCATCATTTCGCCAACTAAAGGAACGCCACCTTGTTTTGCTAGAGTAGGGTTTAATTTATCAAATTTTACAATTACTCCACTTAATAATAATTGAGGAATTATTAAAAAAGGAATTAAAATATAAATAGTAACTGCACTATTAAAAGCACTACTAATATTTAACCCAAGCATATTTGCAAAACAAGAAGTTGTAAATAAAACAATCCAATAATCACTAAACATGCCTTGTACACCTAAAACTAAATTACCAACTAATACAAATGTTAGTGTTTGCACAGCTGATAAAACAAACATGATTATTATTTTACTCCATAAATAACTTCCTTTACTAAGATTTAAAAAAGTTTCACGTTTACGTATTTTTCTATCTCTAATAATTTCTTCGGCTGCAACCGTAAGACCAATAAATAATGCAACTACAACAGCCATAAACATATAAGCTGGAATATTTTCGTTCTCACGATATAAATATCCTTTTGTAGTATCCGCATCAGTATTAAAATATCTGACCAAATACGCTAAAATAAATGCTAATAATGGAGCTTCAATAAAATTGATTAATAAATATTGAGTATTAGTTAATTTACTTTTAACATCTCTGGTTAAAAACACCTTCAATTGGTTAAATGCAGATGGAATTTTAAATATAGCATCAGGTATTTTATCTTGATGTTCTATATCAGGTATTGTTGATTCTATTTTTTCAACATAACTTTTATTCCATTCTAAAGGGCTATTTTTTCTAATATGCGTTAAATTACCGTACTCATCTAATACCTTACTTTCAATAATGTTAAAGATTAGTTCAGGGTTCACATTACCACAATTGTAGCATTCACTTTCATCGGCATTAACATGCTCAACTAATTTTTTAAAATAAGAAACGGCATCAACTGGATTACCGTAATAAATTGGATATCCACCAACATCTAATATTTGAAGTTTATCAAACATTTTAAATATGTCAGATGATGGTTGATGTATTACTACAAAAATTAATTTACCTTTTAAAGAAAGTTCTTTTAAAAGGTCCATAATATTTTCTGAATCTCTTGACGATAAACCTGATGTAGGCTCATCAACATATAGTACTGAAGGTTCTCTAATTAATTCTAAACCAATGTTTAAACGTTTACGTTGCCCACCCGAAATTGTTTTTTCTAAAGGTGAACCAACTTTTAAATCTTTAGTTTCTGATAAACCTAAATCTGCTAATAGGGCATTACATTTAAATGCAATTTCAGTATCATCTAAATTTCCAAAACACAATTTTGCATTGTAAAATAAATTTTGGTAAACAGTAAGTTCTTCAATTAATAAGTCATCTTGAGTAACATGCCCAATTACACCTTCAACAAATTTCTTTTCTTTATGTATGTTTTTACCATTAATTAAAACTTCACCTTTACTTGGAATTTCAACACCATTTAATACATTTAATAGTGTAGATTTCCCTGCACCCGAGCCTCCCATAATACCAATTAACTTACCGCTTTCTTCGCGGATATTAATATTACGAAGACCTAATTTTCCTCCTTTAAATTTGTATTCAATGTTTCTAGCTTCAAATGATATTCTAGCTTTTGAGCTATCTGCAAGGAAACGACTAATAATATCGCTGTAATAAATTGGTTTTATTTTACTACTTCTTAAAGATGAGCCAGGTGTTAAAATATGCACTCTGCCTTTTGAAATCCCTTGACCATTTAATTGTAGCTCGATGTTGCCATATATTTTTAGGGCATACATACCAACACTATTTATTTGAATTACTCTAACATCATTATTTAAAGTGTCACAATAAATATGTTTACAATTATTATCGTAGCCGTTTTCTTTATTATTAATTATTAGAATATCGGCTGAATTAGGAATATTTTCTTCTTTATCTTCTACAAAACTTCTTAATTGATCAAACTCTTGAGTCGAAATATTAAATGTATCAGCAACCGTTATAACAAATTCATTTTCTTGCTCAGAAATTTCATTTGATGAATAAATAAATTCTAGTAACCTAATTAATACAATTACTTTTTGTGGTTGTTCTAGTTCTTGATTAATTTGAGTACAAATTTTTAATACCTTAACTGAGTTAAGAGAAGTACGTTTAGCTGTACCATCCTTTTTTTTAGATACGGCATGATGTGCATCTAAATATTCATCAAATATTTTTAGGTAAGTTTCAACTTGTTCTAAGCTAAGCTGTTGCTTTAAAAATGATTCAACTATAGAACGTCCTGTATTACTAACGCCATCTACTTTAGCGATAATAGCAAACATTTGCATTAGGGCTCTCAGTATTCGTTCACTCATAAATTATATTTTTGTTATATTATTGTAAGATACGAAAGATACTAAAAGTTAAGTATTTAACAAATATAAATGTTAAAATTTAACCAAAAATTATTTAAGTTTTGGCAAAAGTGTTACATGTCCAGTTTTAGTAACCTCTACACCACTTAGGGCAGTAATCTCAACCATAAAAACATAAACACCTTGTTGGCAAGGCACATCTTTATATTTACCATTCCAACCTTTGGTAGTATCATCACTTTTAAAAATTTGAACTCCCCATCTGTCATAAATGGTCAATTTAATATCTTTAATTCCATAACCAATTGGAAGAAATACATCATTGTTTGAATCTTCATTTGGTGTAAATGTATTTGGAATAAATACCTCCCAATCTTTTGTAACATTTATACAAACTTCATCATAAGCAACACAATGATGACTATTTTCTCCTTTTAATGTATAACATGTGGTTTCTGTAGGATTAACCTCTACTGTTGGACAGAAATTACAAATGAGTGGAATACCATTTTGTGGCAAGAATCCAACAGCTACATCTCCAATACCATTTAAAACATATG
>CALMMX010000351.1 GCA_937868545.1 uncultured Bacteroidota bacterium | reverse complement strand
GATACAGAAAATTTATTAGCGAATTTAAACCTACTTCCCAACCCATCCGATGGCAATGCTGTTTTGCAATGGGAGTCTTTAAAATTACAAAACCTACAAATTGTAGTTACAGATGTGGTTGGTAAAATTGTATTATTAGATAAATTAACAGCACAAAAAGGCGTTAATAATTATAACATCACTGTTGATGCAGCAGGTGTCTATTTTTTAAGTATTTATAATGAGCAAGGTGCGAAAAATGTGTTGAAGATGGTGGTAAGATAAGAGTTCCAAAGAAGTCGATTACTTTTAACTCCATCTTATATACATGCAAGATATGAATGCCTATGCATCGCAAAAATAATGAGTAATTTATTTAACATGATAGATAAATAAAAATTAAATAAGATAGTTTAAATGTATTTCGCTTAACTTTTTGAATTAATAGTTTTCTTATTACAAACAAAATTGAAATTATTAAACAAATTATTGTTGTTTTTATTTTGTACAATAGCCCTGAAAGCATGTACTATCAATAAATTTGATAAACAAGGAAACCGCATTGGAAAGTGGAAAAGCTACTGGAACGACAAACAAATTCAATCACGAGGAAAATACAAAGAAGGATGGCAAAAAGGTGTTTGGAAGTATTATGATCAGCAAGGTCATTTAGCGCAAAAGCAAACACATCATAAAGATAAAACCATCGATATTGTATATTACTACCCAAACGGTAAAATAGAAAGCTATGGCAAAGCCAGAATCAAGCTTGATGAGAAAGAAAATATCCATTTTTTTTGGTACGATCAATGGCTTTTTTATCATACCGATGGCACTTTAAAAACAGAAAAGTACTATCTCGAAGGCCAAGCCATGGAAGGCGAAGAGTTTACTAAGTAAGACAATCAAAAGAACGATATTGTTAATTTATAGTTCTAGGGCGCGTCCCTCTTTACAGAGGGACCGGGCTTTTGCCACTCGCTTTTTTGCACGCAGCCCAAATCCATCCCACAAAAAGAGCTCAAACAATTGGCGCAATCCCTCGCGCAAAATCAGAGCGAGAATGAAAACTAGAGCAAAACAATTTGTCCAAGGTGTTGGCCGATAGTTAGCTGAAACCCGCAAAGAAAAATTCGAAGTGATAATTATTTGTTTTGACAAAAATTTGTATCTTTGTTAGAGTCATTTTACATAAATCAAAAGCAATGGAAAGTATAACAATTTACCCAAAAAATGAGAAGCAAAAATCCTTGCTGAAATCTTTATTGGAGGAAATGAAAGTTCGATTTGAAATTGCAGTCTCAAAGGATGAAACTTTACTAAGTGAAAAAGAGTTTTTTGCTAAAATTGACAAGTCGATTACTCAGGCTGAAAATGGAAACACGAAACCATTGTCCAAAGACAAACAAAAGGAGTTTTTAGGACTATGAGCTATTCAATTGAATTAACCAATCATGCAGAAAAGGACATTGAAAAGTTCATAAAATCAGGAGACAAAAAAGTTTTAATAAAAATTGACAAATTATTTGATGAATTAGGCGAGCATCCTAAGACTTGAACAGGAAAGCCAGAACAATTAAAATACTATGATACACCAACTTGGTCAAGAAGAATAACAGACAATCATAGGTTAATATACAGAATTGAAGAAGAAAGAATTGTGGTGTTGGTTTTATCCTTTTGGGGGCATTACGGAGATAAATAAAAACATCGTGCAGCGGGCAACAGCTAACAGCATGCTAGCGATAGCCGCTGTTTCAGCGGTAATTTGGAAGTTCGTATTTCTTTTATAAATTTGTAATAGGTTTGCAGTTATGTGCTCCGGTATCGCAGCCATCGCTAGCATGCAAATCGTTAGCGGACATCGCCAACCTCAACTTTGAAGATCCAAAGATTTTCAAAACCTAGCACAAAATTACAAATCAGGATTTTTGTCTATGGCGTTATAAACATAAATGAATTGCAACTTCTTTTGAAAAATAGAAAGAATGAAGAAAACAAAACCCCGATGCACTTATTAATTAGTTTTTAATAATCTTCAAATTTATTTCTTTGTTATATATCGTAAACAGTTTAATAAAATATAAGCCATTTGGTAAATTTTCAATATTTATGGGAAAAGTTGAGCCCTGCATTATTAACTTACCATCCAATTGCGTAATCTGATAACCTTTAATTTTGGCCACATTACTAAGGTATAATTCCTTATTTGACGGATTGGGATAAATGGTCAAGTTACTCAATAAATTATCATTTATACCTGATGGTGTTACCACATAACAAGCTGAAGTATCACTACAGTTATTTAAAGTAATAATTACAGCATAACTGCCATCAACTGTGGAATAATATTCAATATTGTTGGCATTAGTTATTGGAACATTGTTGTTATTGCAATCGATCCACTGGTATAAAGCACCTGTTTGTTCAGCAATAAGATTACCCGATACTTCATTTACATTGAGATTAATAAAGGTAAGATTCAACGTTATTACTGAATCGCAACCAGCAGTATTTGTTAAGGAATATGTAGCAGTATTATTTGAAGTAGAATATGTATTTCCATCCATCCATACAAATGGCTCACAAGCAGAAATACTATCAATACTTGAGTTACTATTATTAACGGTAAGGTTCAAATAAACAGTTGAATCACAGCCTGCCGAAGTGGTCATGATGTATGAAGCAGTTGCATTGGATGAATTGTAAGTATTACCATCAATCCAAGTGTAAGTGTCACAAGTGGCAATAACATCAGTGTGCATAGCACTATAGTGAATGTCAAGATCAAGATGAATCAAAGAGTCGCATCCATAAGAATTATTTAGCACATAGGTAGCTGCATTATTAGAAACAGTATATACATTACCATCTATCCATGTCATAGAATCACATGCACTCCTCACATCAATTACATTATCAGCATTAATTAAAAGATTTAATGAAATTACTGAGTCGCAACCTAAGCTGTTGGCCATTGTATAAGTAGCTGTATTGTTGGAAATGGTGTAAGTATTTCCATCTATCCAGGTAAAATGATTACAAACAGAAATGAACTCTTCTACCGAGTCAGTTGCAATTGTTAAGTTCAGCGTAACTACCGAATCGCATCCTGCAACATTTACTAACGGATAAGTTGCAGTAGAGTTCGATTCAAAATATGTTATTCCATCTATCCAGGTGTATGGATTACAGCTCGTAATTGTTGCAGTACCAGTATTACTCAATAGGCATGGCGTATATTTTACA
>CALMMX010000350.1 GCA_937868545.1 uncultured Bacteroidota bacterium | reverse complement strand
ATCATCGGCTGAATTTTAATAGTATGATTTACATATAAAAAGCCAACACCTTTTGGCCCATGAAATTTGTGAGCTGCACAGGTAATAAAATGAACTTTAATTTTTTGTAAATCCATTGGGTAATGTCCCATCGTTTGTACCGTATCGCTATGAAAAATGGCATCATACTTTGCACAAATTTCTCCTACTTGTTCTAAAGGTAATAAGGTTCCAATTTCGTTATTAGCATGCATTAACGAAACAAATGAACGTTCGTTGCTTTTTAATAATTCTTCTAAATGGTTTAAATCAACATTCCCTTTTGCATCAACATTTACCCAACTTAATTTGATTTTGCCTTCTTTTTCTAAAACTTGTAAAGTATGCTCAACAGCATGATGTTCAATTTTACTAGTAATAGCATGCTTAATCCCTAATGAATGAATGCTTTGATTGATAGCCATATTATCAGCTTCTGTACCACCAGAAGTGAAAAATATTTCGGCAGGAGCAACATTTAGTAATTTGGCAACCGTTTTACGAGCTACTTCAATAGCAGAACGTGTTTTACGACCAAAGGCATGAATGGATGATGGATTACCGTAATCTTCGCGCATGTATGGTAACATCGCTTCTAATACGTTTTCATCTAATCTGGTGGTTGCTGCGTTATCTAAATATACTTTCATTTCTTTTTTTGTTTAACCGCAAAGACCGCAGAGTTTTTACGCGGAGGTTACAGAGGTTAATTATTTTTGAACGACAAAGTTCGTGTTTTTTTGTTTTGTTAAAATCCTTTATTGAGTTATTATAAGATTCTTATTGATTATCTCCCGCTGATTTCGCAGATGCTCGCAAATTTTTATCTGCGTTAATTAGCGCTATCTGCGGGACACATTCTACTTCTTAATAATCTCCTTTATATCTTCAATAATTTTTTTTGCTAAAGCATCAGCCGTGCTCATGCTTTCACTTTCACTATAAATTCTGATAATAGGTTCTGTATTTGATTTACGTAAATGAACCCATTCTTTATCGAATTCAATTTTTACGCCATCTACCGTATTAACAGGTTGTTTAGCGTATTTTTCTTTCACGCTTACTAAAACTTTATCTACATCAATTTCTGGTGTTAATTCAATTTTATTTTTTGAGATATAGTAATTAGGAAAAGACTTACGTAACATAGAAGTTGTTTTTCCAAATTTTGCTAAGTGAGTTAAAAAGATAGCAACACCAACTAATGCATCTCTACCATAATGAATTTCTGGTAAAATCACACCGCCATTTCCTTCGCCACCAATAATAGCATTTGTAGATTTCATCATGTTAACCACGTTCACTTCGCCAACAGCTGATGCTGAGTAGGTACCGCCCATTTTTTCTGTCACGTCACGTAATGCGCGAGTAGAGGATAAGTTAGAAACCGTGTTTCCTCCTTTGTGATGTTGTAAAACTGCATCTGCCACAGCTACTAGTGTGTATTCTTCTCCAAACATTTCACCGTCTTCGCAAACTAATGCTAAACGATCCACATCTGGGTCAACACTAATACCTACATCAGATTTTGTTTTCACTACTGCTTCTGATAAATCTCTTAAATGTTCGGGCAATGGCTCGGGATTATGAGCAAAATGTCCTGTAGGTTCGCAATGAATTTTATGGATTGTTTTTACACCTAAAGCTTCTAATAGCATTGGAATTACAATTCCACCACTAGAGTTAACCGCATCAACCGCTACCGAAAAGTTAGCTTTTTTAATTGCTTCCACATCTACATAAGGCAATTGTAATACCTTATCAATATGAATTTGCAATAAATCATCACGTTGCTCATATGTACCTAATTGATTAACATCACTATATGTAAAATCTTCTTTATCAGCTAGTTCTAAAATATATTTTCCTTCGCCATCGCTAATGAATTCACCTTTATAATTTAATAATTTTAAGGCATTCCATTGTTTTGGATTATGACTTGCTGTTAAAATAATACCGCCGTCTGCATTAAGCTCGGTAACAGCAACTTCAACCGTTGGAGTGGTGCTTAAACCTAAATCAACGACGTTAATGCCTAAACCAACCAATGTTCCACAAACAATGTTATTTACCATTTGTCCTGATAAACGGGCATCACGGCCAATAACAACGGTTACTTTTTTGCTTGGGTCTTGTGATATGATCCAGCTACCATAAGCAGATGCAAATTTTACAATATCTAAAGGGCTTAATCCATCGCCTGGCTTGCCACCAATGGTACCTCTAATTCCTGAAATACTTTTTATTAAAGTCACGTTAATTTTTATTTATAGTCGCACAAATATAATATTAGCCTTCACACTAAAAGCAACTAGTTTTCTACAAAATACACTATTTTTTGTTCAAAATTAAGCCCTAAAATGTGTTTTT
>CALMMX010000349.1 GCA_937868545.1 uncultured Bacteroidota bacterium | reverse complement strand
ATGTCGTTTCTGGATAAAGGAGCAGATGAAGATGCAACTATTTGGGTTAATAGATCAAATTTTAATTCTAAACAAATAGTACATGGTTATGATGATTTAGGTTGGACCGCTTCAATGGGTGGTGCAAAAACTTGTTATGGTGTTGTAAAATTCACAGCATCTACAAACCAAATTTTAAAACAAATTGCAACTTATGCAGTTTCACCAAATACAACTATTTCTGCCGAAATTTATAGCACATTTTCAGGTACAACATTTTCTGGCTTAATTGGTACTGTTCCTGCTAAAACATTTCAATATGCAGGTTATTATACTTTAGATGTTGCTTCTGCAATTAATATAACTTCTGGTTCAAATTTTTATATTAAATACAAAGTTAGTAATGCTACTAGTTCATATCCTTTAGCGGTTGAATCAAAAATTACAGGTTATTCAACAAATGCTGTTATAGAAACTGGTAAATGCTGGACAAGTACAAATGGAACCTCATGGACTACAATTGGTGCTACAAGTGCTTCAAAATATGATTTAAGCTTTAAAGCAATTTCAGAAGCTAGTTGTGATTTTTTAAAATCTGTTTCAACACCATCACTTTCAAATTTATGTTCAGGACAAACTACAACATTTACAGCAAGTTCTTCTGTAGCTGGAACTACATTTCAATGGCAAGTTAGTACAGATAATGGTTTATCTTGGGTAAATGTTATTAATGGCACAAAATATTCTGGTGCTACAACTTCAAGCCTAAAAGTAATTGGAGTTACATTAAGTTTTGACAAATATTTATACCGTTGCAATGTAATGAGTGCTTGCAATTCTATTTATTCAAACATTTCTACTTTACGAGTAACATCAACACCTGTTGTAATTTTGCATCCTGTTAATACAACTGTTGCCTTAAATACTGCTGCAATTCTTGATGTTCAAGTATCGAACCCAAGTAACTGTTTATATCAATGGCAAATTAATACTTCTGGTACTACTTGGACAAACCTTGTTAATAATACAAACATTGCAGGTGCAACTACCAACGAGTTATACGTAAATGCTACATCATCATATATAAATAAAAAATACAGATGTCGTTTAAAAAGCTCTTGTACTTCAACATATAGCTATTCAAATCCTGCACTTCTAAGTATATTAACTTCATCTACAGCATCTGGATCAGGAACATCTAAACTAAGCGAAACTACTGAACCTACAATAAATTTTGAGGAAAATATTATTCTTTACCCTAACCCAGCTAACGAATTAATAAACATAAATTACTCAATTTTAAATAATACAAAAGTTGAAATTACTTTGTATGATATGCTTGGTCAAATAGTTGTTAAGCTTGTAAATAATGAATTAGAAGCTGGAGAGTATACTACAGATTTTAATACCTCTAATTTAAATAACGGAACTTATCTTGTTATTTTTACAACATCTGATGAACAAGGAAAACAAATTAATGTTCATAAACGACTTGTTGTAAATCACTAAAAACAATTAAAATCTTTTAAACACCATACAGTAATCTGATTATATTTCAAATTACTGTATGGTGTATTTTAAATTATAATTACTGAAACTTTAAGGTTTGTATATAAACTAATTGCTCGAGGTTACTAGCTTATTTACCAAATAATTAAACTACAACGTTATTCCTATCATTTTAAAATTGATACCAAAAAAAAGTAATGGTTCACAACAATTCTACCTGTTACTTCTTACGTTTTAATTTATCTAAATAACGCCTGTATAGTTCGCTCAAATTTTCGAACTCTTCTCTGTAAAAAATACCTACACCTTGTGTAAATGGTCCACCGCTGTATAATATTTGAGTATTATCATTACTTCTATTAAACCCTTTCACTCTGTATTTACCCGATTCTGTTAATTTTAATTCTGCTGTTACATCACCAATTAAATTACTATTATTAGTAGTTTTTGTTGTGGTTGAATTATTAGTAACTCCAAAATTTCCATCAATTACCAAACGGTTATTAAATAATTGTTTTGATAGAGCTAAATCCAATTCATCACTACTTAAGGCATTCCCTGGCCTGTAGTTTACACCAATATCCACATCCTTAGTTACACCATTAAGCCAACTACTTAATTTATTACTCAACATCTCTGAACCCGTAGCCGCCATAGCGCCACCAGCACTAACACCCGAGCCTCCCGTTACAGAAATAGGAGTTACAAAACTTCTTAATAATAATAATGAAAACACTTGCCTATTAAGCTCAGTAGGATCTGCTAATAAATTTCTGATTAAAGATCGGGTTCCTTCGTCAATAGTAGGTAATTCTACGCCAAAAGAAATATCAGGTGATGTAAGTTTATCTCGCATATACAATTTACAATCTACAGGGAAACGTTTATTGTAATTACTACTCGAATCATTAGGAAATAATGGTTTTATGGACGCTCTTTGTTTATAATTGGCGGTTATATCGATATTAGCTTTATATACATTACCGTTCCATTTTATTGAACTTCCTTTTTCAATCTCAAATTTCTTGGTTACAAAATCTTCAAGCGTAAATAAATAATCACCAGTAGATAATACGTAATCGCCAAACATATCAAATTTACCTTTCGAATTTATTTTCATACTTAGATTTCCATCACCCTTAGCCTTAATAACATCCCCTGATTTTTCATCAAAAATCAATTGAACCTCTGCATCCGAAGTTGCTTCTAAGTTAAAATCAAGTGATAAATTCGAATTTGATTTTGTCACAATTTTCTTAATAGTATCTTTTGTAACAAACTGTATAAATTCATTGTCACCAATTTCAGACGGTCCATCCAAAGGAATATAAAAACGAGTCCCTCCATTGGTTTTCATATTTATTTCCATTTTAATATCATCCGTAAATCCATAAATACCAGCATTTCCTGATGCGTAAGCTGTTCCATAATAACTCGGATTATTGGCTGCAGTGGTATTTAATAGCATTAATTTTTTTGTATTAATATCAAAGTCAATTCTTATGTTATCAAATTTTTTATGAAATATATTACCATAAACAATTCCTACATTTCCTGATTTATCACGCACTTCCAAATTATCAAAATTAATTTGTGTTGGAAAAATATCAACATTACCACTTACAGCATATTGAACATTTAAATAATCAACCAACATCACGCACTTCATTATTTTTAGCTTAGCGTTAATTTGTGGGTCATCTAAAGTACCAGTAACAGTGCCATTTCCATTTAAAAAACCAACCTTAAATGTTATTATGTCTTTTAAAAATGGTTGTAATAATGATAAATCAAATGGTTCAGCTTTAAACTTAATATCAATATTGTCTTCGGTTTTCTTTGTATAATAATAGCCTTCAAACTCAATGTTTTTCAAAAGGTTGCCATCAAAATCTTTGGCAAATGCCGAAAAACCGTTTATGGTTACATATTCTTTTTCTGGATTATATTCACTCTTAATTTCTCCAAAGCCAATAAGCTTATTATTGAGTCTTAAATCTGTATAATTAATATTACTGTTGATAATGGATTTTCCAAAGGCACCTAAAATCTCTGTATTTCCAGTTAAAGAGCCATTTATGGTTGTTTTAGATTTACTCAATAATGGATTAAACTGTGATAACTTAAAATTTTGAATAAAAATGTTACACTTATCACTTTGGTTTTTTGACAATATACCATCAAGAGTAATAAGTTGATTATTATTATAAAATGTAATTGGATTTATTGTAACTACATAAGCTGAATCAATGGTGATTGGATTAGGCTTTACTAATTGCCATATACTATCCGAAACGGAAATTTTTACTTTATCTAAAACTATACTTGCCTGTGTGGCACCAAATAACATATTTCCTCTTAATAAGCCAGAATAATTTGGACTTGTTAAGTTATTCCAACTTAAATCAAATTGCGATGTCTTATCATTTGAAATTAAATTTAAACTCGGATTTTTAAATGACATACTATCATTCAATTCAATTGAATTAGCATTGTATGCAAGGCTAATGCCATTTGGTAAGGAATTAATATCTACATCATTATTTTTAAATTTTATACCAGCATAATCAATTTTTGCACTGTTAGTTTTTAAATACAAATAATTTATACTTGCATCAAAAGATCCCTTTAACGTTGTATTTGGACTAATCATTAAATCGTTTATAAATAACTCTTTAATTATTGTAAAGTTTTTTATTTTAACATCAATGTCTGCTTCATCGCTATAAATATGGCGAGAAGAAGTTTTAAAAAAAGTAGGAAAATAATTATTTAGGTACTGGGTAAATGCTGCCGATAAAGTACTTAAGTTATACTTGCCCGATAACTGAGCATTTGCGATGTTTGAATTTAATTTAATTTTTTTATCAATAGATGCCTGATCTAAATCCAAATTCAAGGAGCTGAGTTTGTACTCTTTAGTGGCTGTGGTATAAATTGTATTATCAAAGTTTACTTGCCCAGTTAAATTATCAATATCATCACCATTTAAATTTATAAGTATTTGAGAAGATATTTTCCCATTTAATTTTGAAGTTGAAAAATTTGTTTTTTCTAAATCAAAATTATTTATTGTTGAAATAAAATCCATTTTAGGAACTTTAAAATTTAAATCAACCGTTCCATTAAAATCAAAATCTGCATTAGGATCTTTACTTAATAAAGCACCCTTAAAAATTTTATTTTCAAAGGTGCCATCTATTTTTAAATCTTTATACTGGTACTTGTTATATGTAATACTTTGAATTCCACCGTCCAACTTGGTATCCATTTCTTTTAAACTTAAACCTTTACCATTAATTTTTGTAGATAAAGAAACTGGTCCAATAATACCTGCACTAGGGAACAACTTAGCAACATTAAAATTAGTTGTAGCTAAGTTTCCAGAATATTCTATGATATTTGTTTTAGGATTATTTTTAATAAGTAAATCTGTTTTTAAACTTCCTATATCTGTTACAAAAGTTCCATAGGTGGCAAAATCATTAATAAATCCATCAAATTTTCCTTTATAATTTATTACACCCAATTTTGCAATTTCTTTTGGCAATTCTAAATGGGTGGCTTTATCAAAGGGAGGAATAGGAAACTTTTCCAAATCTGCTTTAGAGGTTGATAATTTTTTCGCATCAAAATGTATAAAAGATTTATTAAAATCAGGCAAACCACTTATCGAAAAATCTCCTACAAACTCTGTGTTTTTTCCATATTTAATTGCTAAATCAGAACCATTTAAATCATTAACAAATCCATTTACTTTACCCTTAATTTTAAACACTTCTTCAAAGCCTTTTATATCCTCAGAAAAATAGGTTATATCTTTCATGTTAAGCGTAGTGCTATCTTTTAAGTTTGCTTTTATATAAACTTTATTTATAAAGTCACTATAGTCATCCCAAGTATCGTATTTAAAAATTAAATTTCCTTTAACTAAACTGTTGTCTGTTTTTAAATAAAGGCTATCGCATTGCAATCGTGTAGAAGATATTTTTGCATTAGTTGTTAAATTTTTAATTACAATACCACATTGCTCTTTTGCACTTAAATTTGTTATTTGTGAAAATATAGTGTCATTTTTAAAATTAATATCTGTAAACTTTCCGTAAATGTTAGACACATGGATATTATTATAATTCATAAAATGAGTCACTTTTATGGTATCTCTCATTAACCTATATGTAAAGTCCACATTGTTTAAAACAAGTGCGCCATACTTAATTTTCCAAGGAGCAACACTATCCGGCTTAGTTGTATCTTTTGAGGAGAAATAATCTGCTAAAAACTGAAAATTAAAATCCTCTTCATTTTTATGTTTTAAGAGTTTAACTTTTACATCCGTTAAAATTGCCTCATCTAAATTTAAAGTTTTAAGCTTGTAATTAAAGCCACTCACATTAACTTTTATACTTCCACCGCTCAAAAGGGTATCATTGTGCTTATCTCCAACAAAAATCCCGTCTAATGTTACATTTTTTATAAACCCAATTTTTAATCTTCTAACTTTAACAGTAGTGCCTAGTTCTTTGCTTAAGTATTTAGTAGCTCCTTGTGCTGCCCATGTTTGAAAAGATTCTGTTTGTCCAATAAAAAATAAACTAATTAATAACAGCAATAAAACAATTACTGAATACAATAGTGTTTTCAGTAATATTCTTGTAATTTTGCCAATCAATTTCATTTGCTATAAAAATAAGGAAATAACCTTAACTAAACGTCTTAAAATATTGTAAAATAGAGCTTTACTAAATGACATTAAAAATTGATAATAAAGGTGATATTATTATTCTTGGTATAGAATCGAGTTGTGATGACACTGGGTGTGCTATAATTAAAAATGGAGTTTTATTATCAAATGTTACCGCAAATCAAAGCGTACATGAACAATATGGCGGAGTTATACCAGAACTTGCTAGTAGAGATCATCAAAAAAACATTTTACCAGTAATTGATTTAGCTTTAAAACAAGCAGGCATAACACTTTCGCAAATTTCTGGTATTGCAGTTACACTTGGACCCGGTTTAAGTGGAAGCTTATTGGTAGGGCTATCTTTTGCGAAATCTTTATCACTTGCATTAAACATTCCACTTATTGAAGTAAACCATATGCAAGGCCATATTCTTGCCCATTTTATTGAAAAAGAAACTCAACCAGCTTTTCCGTTTTTATGTTTAACAGTTAGCGGTGGCCACACCCAAATTGTTAAAGTAACCTCACACCTTAATTTTGAATTATTAGCTGAAACTGAAGATGATGCCGTTGGCGAAGCATTTGATAAAGCGGCTAAAATACTTGGGCTACCCTACCCTGGCGGACCTTTAATTGATAAATATGCAAAACTAGGAAATGCAGATAAATATAAATTTCCTACTCCTAAACTAAGCAATAACAATTACAGTTTTAGCGGAGTAAAAACAGCATTTCTATACTTTATTCAAGAACAAACAAAACTCAATGCAAATTTTATTAGCGAAAACCTAAATGATATTTGCGCTTCTTATCAAAAGCATTTAATTACTTACTTATTAAAAAATTTAATAAATGTAAGTAAAGATGAAAACATTAAACAAATTGCCATTGCTGGTGGTGTATCAGCAAATTCAGGTTTAAGAAATCAATTAGCTCTTACTGGTATAAAATACAACTGGAGTGCATTTATCCCAAAATTTGAATATTGCACCGATAATGCTGCTATGATAGCAATTACAGGCTATTATAAATATTTAGACAATCAATTTTGTGAACTAAATGTGGTTCCAAAACCAAGGTATAGTATTTAG
>CALMMX010000348.1 GCA_937868545.1 uncultured Bacteroidota bacterium | reverse complement strand
TGTATGGTTTCGAAAATCTAACTAAATTGTACCCTAAACGAAGTATTTTTTTTTCTAAAAAAGTCATAAGCAAATTTTATTTACTTACAAATATGATAAAAAATAAGACAATAACCATATTTACTCCATGTTATAATGAAGAAAAAAATATTGAAACATTAATTGCAAGAGTTTTTTCTGTTATTGATAAAATACCAAATTATAATTTTGAGTATGTATTTATTGATAATGCTTCAACTGATAATACACTAGAAGAATTAAGGAAAATAGCTGCTAAAGATAATAGGATTAAAGTTATATCTAACGTTCGAAATTTTGGGCACATTCGCTCACCTTATTATGGATTATTGCAATGTACAGGTGATGCTGTAATTGCAATGGTTGCAGATTTACAAGATCCACCAGAATTATTTCCAAAATATATTGAAGAATGGGAAAAAGGCCATGCTTTAGTTTTAGGAGTTAAAACGCAGAGTAAGGAAAATCCCATTATGTTTTTGATTCGTAAATTATTTTATTCGGTAATTAAGAAAATTTCCAATACTGAGCAATTAAAAAATTATACTGGTTTTGGATTATATGATCAAAAATTTTTAAATGTGGTGAGGATGATTGACGATCCATACCCTTATTTTAGAGGGATGGTAATGGAGTATGGTTGGGATATAAAAACAATTGAATATACTCAAGAAAAGAGAAAAAAAGGAAAATCAAGTAATAATTTTTTCACCTTATATGATTTGGCAATGCTTGGTTTTGTAAATCATTCAAAATTGCCATTGCGATTATCAGCATTTATTGGATTTTTCTCTGCAATAATTAGTTTTTTAGTAGCAGTTGGCTATTTCATATATAAATTACTTTATTGGGATAATTTTCAAGTTGGGACTGCTCCAATGGTTATTGGGGTTTTCTTTTTCTCTTCAGTACAATTGTTTTTTATTGGTATAATTGGCGAGTACATTGGCGCCATACACACTCAAGTGCGTAAGCGACCATTAGTTATTGAGAAAGAAAGAATTAATTTTTAGAACTACAAAATAATAGTTTTTCTATTTGAATTCCCATCAATTTGTTCAATTTCAGCTTTAATTGCTTTACCATGAATTGCTGATGCAATTATTATAGGCATTTTTGTATGAGTCTTAATAATATCTGGTGAAGTAATTGATATATCATTTATTTTATTCCCTTGTTTATTGCTGTCTTTGTCAATAAATGAAATAATATTACATCTATTTAATAAACCATCTTCTAACAACCTTAGGGTATACATACCAGCGCCCCAAACCAATATTGGTTCGTTATTTTTGATCAATTCGTTTAGTTCATTGTGTTCTGAATGCTGTTTTGATAAATCAATATAGTTATTAATACTAGATTCTACTCTAACATCTTTTTCAAATGAAGTATTTAAATTATCACTTTTTACTTTTTTAAATACAGTTCGTAATACAGGGTATGATTTATCATCAGATACAACTATTGATTTTTCTTCAAAATACACACATTCGAAAGATTGGCTTAAAAATAAGTTTTTTAAGGCAGTAATATTTAAGTGATTTATGTGCTCGCAATCAAAATAGTAATAAGGAACAAAAAAATAATTATGATAATTGGAAGCATCAGGTACTTCAATGTATATTAATCCATCTTCATTTACTAATGATGCTAAGTTTTTAGCAGCATCAGATAAATCTCTAATGTGTTCCATTACATGTGATATGATTAAACAATCAAATTGCTTTCCTTGTAAATTTTCTAAATTAAAGATGCCACCAAAGATGCTGTCGTAACCAAGTACTTTTACGTTATCAACACACTTTTGGCTAATATCAATTCCAATTAAATTTGAAAATCCCTTTTCATTAAAGCAATTCAACATTCCACCATTTGCACAACCAATATCTACTATGGAGTTAGATTTTGTAGGAATGAATTGTGCTAATAAATCAACAACGGTGTCCATTCTTAATTTATCTAATGGAGATAAACCGCCACCAGTACCCGTGTTTTTGTCTTCGTATTTAGACATTTCATTGTAATACTTGTCATAATCTGCTTGCGTAGCAGCGCTATCGGCAAAACAAAAACCGCAATTATCGCAACAAACTACATCATATACCTTTGGCAAAACAGATTTATCTGGTAAAGAAAAATGTTGAGTATGAAGTATTTTTCCGCTTGTATGACTACAAATGGGACAATTTCTTAATAATTTTTTCGAATTTTCCATAGCATATAAATTTAAGTTTTTTTTGTTTAACTACATACTTTGCAATAACAATAAAATTTGCTTTCTTCGTATAAAATAAATTTTATGAAATAGCCATGTTTGCCATAACACAAACACAAATGATTAAACTGGCTATACCATATGACAAAAAAGACAACAATTTAAACATATGAAATAGCCATGTTTGCCGAACACAAACACAAATGATTAAACTGGCTATACCATATGACAACTAAAAATAATAATTTAAACTTATGAAAGTAGTTATTTTAGCAGGGGGCTTAGGAACAAGAATTTCTGAAGAAACAGATACTCGACCAAAACCAATGGTTGAAATTGGAGGTAAACCTATTTTGTGGCATATTATGAAAATTTATTCTCATTATGGATTTAATGAGTTTGTGGTATGCTGTGGATATAAGGGCCATTTTATAAAGGAATATTTTTCTAATTTATTTTTACATCATTCTGATATAACGTTTGATTTGGCAAACAATAAAATGGAAGTTCATAATTCTTCTTCAGAAAACTGGAAAGTAACCTTAGTAGATACTGGTAAGGATACCATGACTGGTGGTCGTATAAAGCGTATTGAAAAATACGTAAACAATGAAACTTTTATGTTGACTTATGGTGATGGTGTAAGTAATGTAGATATTAATGAATTACTAAAAACGCATAAACAACATGCTAAACTAGCTACTGTAACTGCTGTTCAACCAAGCGGACGTTTTGGAGCTTTAGGAATTAATACAAACGATGAAGTAGAATCCTTTTTCGAAAAACCTAAAGGTGATGGTAGTTGGATAAATGGAGGTTTTTTTGTGTGTGAGCCAGAAGTGTTTAAATACATTGATGGTGATTCAACAATTTGGGAACAATCACCATTAGAGAATTTAGCAAAACACAATCACTTAGCCGCTTATAAACATAGAGGATTTTGGAAACCAATGGATACTCTAAAAGATAAGCAAGATTTAAATGAGTATTGGGAAAACGGAAAAGCTGAATGGAAAATTTGGAAGTAAATTCATTAATCTTATAATGCCATTTCTCTCATATTCAATTCAATAAAATCATTTTAAAAACATCAAACCCTTATATGTTCTTTTATGACTTATATGGTTCAATTAAAAAATAATGAGTTTAGATTTATTCAATAATACTTTCAAAAACAAAAGAGTACTTATTACCGGTCATACTGGTTTTAAGGGTTCTTGGATGGCAATTTGGCTTAAAGAATTAGGTGCAGAGGTTTATGGGTATTCTTTAGAACCTTATACAGAAAAGGATAATTTTAATACAACTGGACTTTCTAGTAAAATACATCACAAAATTGGAGATGTGAGAAGCAAAGAGGATTTGCAAAATTATTTTAATGAAGTAAAACCTGATATAGCATTTCATTTGGCGGCACAGCCTTTAGTAATCGAATCTTATACTAATCCTCATTATAATTTCGAAACAAATTTAATGGGTACTGTTAATTTTTTTGAGGCAGTAAGGAATTGCTCTTCTGTTAAAGTTGCAGTTAATGTAACTACAGATAAATGTTATCAAAATAACGAATGGCTTTGGGGCTACAGAGAAAATGATGCAATGGGAGGAGATGATCCTTACAGTGCATCTAAAGGCTGTTCAGAATTAATTACAAACTCCTACATTAAATCTTTTTTTTCAAAAGAAGGAACAGCAAATGTTGCATCGGGTAGAGCTGGTAATGTTATTGGTGGTGGCGATTGGGCAGAAAATAGAATTATTCCTGATTTAATTAGAGCTTATGAATTAAATCAAACTTCTACAATAAGAAACCCTAATTCAGTAAGACCTTGGCAATTTGTGTTAGAGCCAATTTTTGGTTACATGAAACTTGCCGAAAAATTATTAGTGGAAGGAAAAACATTTTCTGGAGGATGGAATTTTGGCCCCTCATCTTACGAAAATTACAGTGTAGGTGATGTGGTTAATGAAATAAAAAAGATTATTCCTACAATTAAAGTTGATTCTCCAGATATTTCAAATAAACTTCATGAGGCAGGATTATTAAAATTAGATATTACAAAGGCTGTTAATCAACTTGGCTGGAAACCAAAATTAAATTTCGAGGAAACAATAAAGTTTACAATCGATGGTTATTTGGATGAGATTAATAATCTAAACAATATCTACGATTGCCGTGTTAAACAAATTGGAAATTATTGTTCTAAATAGAAAAACCATATAAGACATAAAAGTTCATAAAGAAAATTGTAAGATATATAATTTAAAAGGATTGTAATAGATAACTAATGTAAATAAACGCACAGTGGGTAAAAAATAAGGGATAGTATAAAGATGTTATATTTTCTTTTATGATTTTTATGTTTCAATTAAATGCTACTAACTAAAACACAAATAAAGGATCTCACATACCAAATAAATGGTGTTGCAATTGAAGTGCATAAGGCTATTGGACCAGGTTTATTAGAAAGTGTTTATCACAAATGTATGATTCACGAATTAAATATGAGAGGAATTTCTTTTAAAACAGAATTGGTTGTGCCAATAAATTATAAAGGATTACAATTAGATACAGAACTTCGTTGTGATTTGTTTATTGAAGATACAATTGCAGTTGAATTAAAAGCCGTTGAAAAAATATTACCAATTCACGAAGCGCAGTTACTTACTTATATGAATTTGCTAGAAGTGCCTTTTGGCATATTATATAACTTTAATACTACAAATATATTCCACGATGGTCAGAAAACATATGTAAACGAAATATATCGAATATTAAATGAATAAACCCTTATATGCTCTTTTATGACTTTTGTGGTTCAAAAAAATGTATTAGCACTTAAATGCACTTTTATGACTTTTATGGTTCAAAAAATGAATAACCCCTTATATGCTATTTTATGAATTTTATGGTTCTAATAAATCAATAAAAAAATATAACTTTATCGGGCATTAAATGACTTATATAGTTCAACTAAAATAAAAATACTATGTCAAAATTATTAGATATTAAACACCAAATACATGCTCTAATTAAAGAGTATCATGATGAAGCTTTTAAAACTAAACCTTTTGTTGCTGGAGAATCTGCAGTTCCTGTTAGCGGTAAAGTGTTTGATCATAAGGAATTAACTTATATTACAGATTCGGCTTTAGATGCCTGGTTTACAACAGGAAAGTTTAATGCTGAATTCGAAAAAAAATTAGCAAAGTATATTAATGTAAAATCTGTCTTAACAGTTAACTCTGGTTCATCTGCAAATTTGGTTGCCTTTTCAGCACTTACAGCAAAAGAACTGGGTGAAGAAAGGATTAAACCAGGTGACGAAGTAATTACAGTTGCAGCATCTTTTCCAACTACCGTAAATCCAATTATACAATATGGTGCAATACCAGTGTTCTTAGATGTAACCATTCCGCATTACGAAATTGATGTTACTTATTTAGAAAAAGCCCTTTCTCATAAAACTAAAGCGGTTGTTATTGCTCATACAATGGGTAATGTATTTAATTTAGATGCAATTACTGCCTTTTGTGAAAAACATGATTTATGGTTAATGGAAGATTGTTGTGATGCACTTGGTGCAACATATAACGGTAAGCATGTTGGTACATTTGGAGATATAGCTACACTAAGTTTTTATCCAGCACATCATATTACTATGGGTGAAGGAGGTGCAGTTTACACATCTAATTCTAAATTGAAAAAAATCGCAGAATCTTTTAGAGATTGGGGAAGAGACTGTTGGTGTGAACCAGGAAAAGACAATACGTGTGGGTTGAGGTTTTGCCAACAATTGGGCGATTTACCAATGGGCTATGATCATAAATATATTTATTCTAGATTAGGATTTAATTTAAAAATAACTGATATGCAAGCCGCATTAGGTTTGGCTCAATTAGAGAAGTTAGATGAGTTTGTTAAAATCAGAAAACATAATTTTGATTTAATTAAGAAAGGATTAGAAAAATATTCAAATAAACTTATCTTGCCTGAAGCAACTCCAAATTCTAGTCCTTCATGGTTTGGCTTTTTAATTACAGTAAAAAAAGATGCTGGTATTACGCGCAATGATTTAGTTCAAAAATTAAATGATAAAAAAATTGCTACGCGTTTATTGTTTGCTGGTGACTTAAGAAAGCAGCCTTATTTTAAAGATTACGATTATAGAATAGTTGGTGATTTACCTAATACAGATATAATTGTAAACGATACATTTTGGATAGGTGTTACTCCAATGATTAATGATGAAATGATTGCATATATGATTGCAACATTTGATGAAATTATAGGATAGGCACTTTTGGAATCTTTTTATTTTAAAATACTACGACAACACTTCTGCAAGTAATTCCATTTCTACCTTAGCAGATTTATGATTGTAAATAATATTGTTTACTGCCTCAGTTATTGGCATGTTAACTTTATATTTTTTATTTATTTCGCAAACACATTTAACTGCATAATAACCTTCTGCAATCATATTCATTTCTAATTGTGCATTTTTTACGCTGTAGCCTTTTCCTAACATGGTGCCAAACATTCTGTTTCTGCTAAATTGAGAATAAGCTGTAACTAATAAATCGCCTAAGTATGCAGATCCTTTAGTGTCTCGTTCTATTGGATGCACAGCCGCAACAAAACGATCAATTTCTTGTATAGCATTGCTTACTAATACTGCTAAAAAATTATCTCCATATCCTAAGCCATGGCAAATACCTCCTGCAACAGCAATTACATTTTTTAATACAGCAGAAATTTCTGTTCCATAAATATCATCACTACTCGAACATTTAATGTATCTGCAACGCATAGCTTCGCATAAAATTTCAGCATTAGTTATGTTTTTACTTGCAATAGTTAAATAGGATAATTTTTCTAAAGCAACTTCCTCAGCATGACATGGACCTGTTATTACTCCAATATTATCAAATGGAATATCAAAAATTGTGTTTAGATATTCTCCTACAATTAAATTGTATTCTGGCACAATGCCCTTAATAGCTGAAAATATAAGTTTGTTTTTAAATAAAGATTTTGGTAAATCTTTTAATGTATTATTGATAAAGGCAGATGGAACTGCTAAAATTATAATGTCTGATTCGTTTATTAACTCTGTAATATTTGATGATACATTTAATTTTGATAAATTAAAATTTACAGAGGATAAATATTTAGGATTACTTTTATATTGTTTAATATAATCTATATCTGTTTGATTTCTGAAATACCAATTTACTAAATCATTGTTGTTGCATAATATTTTTACTATTGCTGTTGCCCAACTACCACTGCCAATTACAGCTATTTTTTTAGAATTCATCATTAAGTTTTATGTGTAAATAATATTGTCATCAGTTAAAATTTCTAATCCTTTTAATGATTGATAAATTTTTACTAAAGTAATTACATCTTTAATGCAATATATTTTTATTCTTTCAATGTTTTTTTCTTCGTAATACACTTTTGCTATTTCACTTCCATCAATATCATCTTTAGGCGAAGGTATATTAAACAAGTTTGCAAGTAAATTTAGAGAAGTGAAATTTTTAATGTCTCCAAAACGCCACATTTCCATGGTATCAAGGTGTTTTACTTCCCAAGGTTTAAAACCTTGTATTTGTAATAATTTTGGTAATGGAATTTTATTTACAAGTAATCTTCTGCATAAAAAAGGGTAATCAAATTCTTTTCCGTTATGTGCACATAAGTAATGTTCTTTTGTATTAAAAAACTGACTTAGTAAATTAGAAAATTCTTGTAATATTTCTTTTTCATTGTCACCAGCAATTGCTTTAGTTCTAAATTTACCTTCGCTAATAAATCCTAAACCTATACATACAACTTTAGCAAACTCCGCATAAATACCAGCTTTAGCATATTGTTGTTCAGGCGTGGTATCGCGCATATAGAACATTTTTTTGTCCCATAGTTCTTTTTCAGTTGGCGTTAATTGATTATAGTTATATTGAACAGGTACCGTTTCTATATCAATAAACAAAATGTTTTCTAGTTTTAATGAACTCATTGTAATTTATTTTTAAAGGATACTTTTTCTTTCAAATTTTTGATAAGTATAGTTAAATTTATTTTTCTCGTCAGCAAGGTGTTTTTCCTCCCAAGTTAAATCAAATTCATTTAAGTTTATTTCAGGAAAATAAACATCACCTTCAATAGTTGTATTTACTAATGTTTTATAAATGTTATCAGTTATATCAATACTTTGTTTGTAAATTTCGCCACCACCAATTATAAAAACTTCGTGTTCATTATGCATTTTTACTAGTGCTTCATCCAAACTAGAAACCACAATTAAATCAAATTGATTATCAGAATTAAAATTTTTGTCGCGAGTAACAACTACATTTTTTCTACCAGGTAAAGTTCTTCCAATTGACTGAAATGTTTTGCGCCCCATTATTACTGGGCAACCCATGGTTGTATTTTTGAAAAATTTTAAATCAGCAGGTAAATGCCAAAGCAATTGATTGTTTTTTCCAATTGCATTGTTTAATGAAGTTGCAACTATAATTGATACTACCATGTAATTAAATATTCTCGATAAAAATTGAAGACTTTAATATTGCAAATAATACTATTGTCTGTACTTAACTTCTACATTATGTAATTCAATAATTGGTTTTAAGAATTCTTCTAAATCATAAACGCATAATTGAGATGCAGCATCACATAAAGCTTTTTCAGGATCTGGATGAGTTTCAATAAACATACCATCTATACCACTTGCTACACCAGCTCTTGCTAATACAGGTAAAAATTCGCGAGCACCACCTTTTTTATCTGAACTAGGAATTCCGTATTTACGAACACAGTGTGTAACATCAAAAACTACAGGATAGCCAATGTTATTCATATGATAAAAAGCACGTGGATCAACAATTAAATCATTATACCCAAAAACATAACCACGTTCTGTAAGAATAATTTGGTCGTTACCAGCATCTACACATTTTTGTGCAGGATGTTTCATGTTATCAGGCGCTAAAAACTGGCCATGTTTAATATTTATTACACGCCCTGTTTGTGCAGAGGCTACAAGTAAAGATGATTGCATACATAAGTAAGCTGGAATTTGTAAAACATCACACACTTCTGCTGCTGCTGCTGCTTGATCGTGTGAATGAATATCTGTTAATACAGGAAATCCAAATTGGTCTTTTATTTTTCCTAATAATTCACATCCTTTTATTAAGCCAGGGCCTTGATAATAACTTAAACTACTACGGTTATCTTTTGTAAAAGATGATTTATAAATAACTTTTATTTTTAAACGTTCAGAAACTTCTTTAAGCATTTCTGCAGTTTTCATCATAATTGATTCATCCTCAATTACGCATGGACCTGATATTAAAAACAATTCATTGCTTCCGCAATTGATATCTCCTACTTTTACTATTTTTTTTGACATGCTATTTAATCTTAATAATTAATTTAATGTAAAGTTAAGTTTTATTAGGATAAAAAACCGCTTTTTGCCATTTAATTAGTTAAAACTATTTAAATACTTGCCTTTTCTAGTTCTTTTTTGTTTAGCCAATAAGCAATGGCTATTTCAATAGTAGGAATAAGTAAAATTAAGAATACTATAATGTAAATGGTGTTTTTCATACCATTAAATAATTTATCAATTTGAATTAAAAT
>CALMMX010000347.1 GCA_937868545.1 uncultured Bacteroidota bacterium | reverse complement strand
CAACTTTTTCTACTAAAGATAAATAATCATCAAATTCTATAAAATCATTTTCAAAAATAATGAAACTAGTTTCTAAATCTAAATGTGTATTTAAATATTCAATTTCATTTTTAAATACTTCAATGCTTTCTTTTTCAGAAATGTCTTTTTGTACAGAATAATGTATGGTTTTCTTTAAAACAGCTCTAGCAGCGAAAGGACAAAAATTGCAATCGATTACAACTTTGTTTATCCAATTTTTGGTTTGTATTACTACTTCATTTTCTAACATATTAATGCTAATATACGTATTTTTATACTTTAAGAAATAGATGCAAATTAAAAATAATATTGAAGTATTTACTGATGGCAGCTGCCATACGCAATTGTGTATAGGTGCTTGGGCAAGTGTTTTATTAATTAATGATCAAAAAGTTTGTTTATCGGGAGTTTTAAATAATACTACGCATAATAGAATGGAAATTTTGGCAGTACTTAAAGCATTAGAGTATATTGTAAAATCAAATATATCGTTCGTTAAAATAACAATTGTTTCAGATAGCCAATATGTTGTTGGTTTGCTTGATAGACAATCAAAATTTATTAAATCTAATTTTAAAACAAATGCTTTAAATGACATTAGAAATGTTGATTTAGTAAAGGAACTGTTTAATTATACAGATAAATTAAATGTTGAGTTTATAAAAATTAAAGCTCATCAAAAGCCTACAGATATTATAAATTATAATATTGAGGTGGATAAAACGTGCAGAAATTTAGTTAGAAAAGCAGTTTCAGAAATTGATTAAATACCTCCAGCACGTTTAAGTCTGTCGTTTATTGCTAAGCCTAAATTTTTGTTTGGTAAATAGGATGTGATAATAATATCTAAAGGCATTTCATCTAATTCTCTTAAATATTTAAACAAATTAATTGCAGCTTCGTTAAGATTTTCAGATTCAGATAAATTTTTTATGGTGGTTTTAGTATTTATAGAATCGTATTTACCAAAGGCTAAAATTCCAATTTTTTTATTAGCATGCTGTTTTACAAGTTCATCTATATTGCCTACTATTAGTGGAACTTTTGGTGCATAATGACTTTTTAATTGACCCGGTGCTTTAGGATTAGAAGATTGATTTAACTCGATAGTAACTGGTCCAATTTCTTTTTCAATTTCATCTATTGATAATCCACCTAATCTATAAATTTTAATTTCATTATTTTCTTCCCCAACAATAGTGCTTTCTAAACCAATACTGCAATTCCCACCATCTAATATAAATGGTATTTTATCTCCAAGTTGTTTTTCAACGTGTTCAGCACTTGTCGGGCTTATGTATCCAAATGGATTTGCACTTGGCGCTGCTAATGGGAAATTGAGTGATTTTAATAATTCTAAGGTTAATTTATGGTTTGGAATTCTAACACCAACTCTATCTAAACCAGAGGTTACAATATCAGGTATAGTATTATTTTTAGGTAATAATAATGTTAAAGGTCCTGGCCAAAAGGCTTTAGCCAGTTGTAATAATTTTGGATGAATAGAATGAGTAAAATTTTTTAACTCATCAATATGATGCGTGTGAACAATTAATGGGTCAAAATTTGGGCGGTTTTTGGCCTCAAAAATTTTAGCAACAACTTCTTCATTAAATGCGTTTGCGGCTAAACCATAAACAGTTTCAGTTGGAATACCAATTACATTGTTTGTTTCTAAAAAATGCTTTGCTGTATTTAAATCTTTACTAATGATAGCCACAAAGTAAAGATAAACTAAAAAAATATTTTATTACAATAAATTTTAAACTGGTTCTCAATATTACAGTTATTTTACAACAGTAATATTTCCTTTTTTAGTAATGAATTCACCACTTTTTAATTTAGCAGTAAATTGATACACAAATACACCAGCAGTTACTTCATAACCCTTGTATTTACCATCCCATTTTTCTTTTGGATCAAAGCTTTCATAAACCATTTCGCCCCATCGGTCAAAAATTCTGAAAACAATATCTTTAATACAGTTACCATAAACTGTTAATTCATCATTATGCCCATCGTTATTTGGAGAAAATGCATTTGGTACAAACACTTCACCACATTTAATAATAATTTCTACACAAGCAGAATCTACACAACCATCAACTGAAGTAACATCAATACAATAAGTAATATCATTAGAAGGTGTTGCTACTGTTGAAATGCAATCTATACAACTTAAATCATTTATGGGTGACCAAGTAAAACTTGCACCAGCTGAACCTATTAAACTAACTGGTTCTCCTGCATAAATTTCAGTATTTGAAGCAGTTAATGAAGCTTGAAATATTGTAGATGGCATTATATCAGCAGTGTAAGTTGAGATACAATTATTTGCATCAGTAATGATAACCGTATGAGAATTTGCGCATAAGTTTATTGCTGTGCTTTGTGTTTGGGCTGATGGTAACCAGTTATAAGAATATGCTCCAGTACCTCCTGTAACAGTAATATCGGCAATTCCATTGCATAATCCACATGTTGTATTTGTAAATGTAATTAAACCTGAAATTGCTGTTGGTTGTGTAATGGAATAAGTTGTTACTATAGAACAAGATGGATTAGCAATTAAAACACAAGTGTAATTTCCTGCAGCTAGGCCCGAAACTGAAGAGGTTGTAGCTCCAATTGGTATCCATAAAAAGTTATCTACATCAATTGCATTAATAACAATGCTACCGTCCGAAATACCAAAACATTTTATATCTGTGGTTATACTTCCTAAAACAGAAGGGAAATTAACAACAGTTACAGCCGTAGTAAAAGTTGAAGAACAAACTCCACCATTTGAACCCGTAACCGTATAAATAGAAGTACTTGTTGGTGTAACCGTAATTGGATTTCCAATTGAACCTGAACTCCATGTATAACTAGTTGCTCCAGTTGCAGTTAAGGTGGCCGAATTTCCAGAACAAATTGATGGAGAGTTTACTGTTATAGTTGGGGTAGGAAAAACCGTAATTGTGATGATTGAACTGTTTGGACAAACCCCATTGCTACCAATAACTGTATAAGTTGAAGTTGAATTTGGCGCAGCAACCGTTACAGGGCCTGACGTAGTGCTTAATGACACTGATGAAGGAAACCAGGAATAGGTTGTAGCACCTATAGCTGTTAAGGTTGATGATTGCCCTACACATAAAGAATTTGTTGAGGCAGTAATTGTAACAGTTGGTGAAGGTGTAACTGAAACAGTAATAACTGAAGAAGTTAAACATATACCAGAACCAGATGAAATTGAATAAGTTGTAGTGACTGGTGGAGTGGCTAAAACGCTATAAGAACTTGAACTACTTAATGATCCAGCAGGGCTCCATGTATAAGTTGTTCCGCCACCAGCGGTTAAAATTGTTGGTAATCCAGCGCATAAAGTTGTTGTGCCTGTTACTGATAAAGTTGGCACTGCATATAATGTAGAAGTTGGTAAACTTGGTAATGTTGAACCAGTTAATCCAGCAGCAGCACCAAATGTAGTTCCAAAACAGGGACTTGAGGGATTATTCACAGTTCCTGCGGCGCCTCCAAATGTTTGATAAGTAATTCCAATTGGAAGTGCTGGAGAGCTAAAAGCATAAAGTCCACCACCACCACCACCACCTGGTCCGTGGCAATTACCAGGGAAAATAGTGTTAAAGTTACTTCCACCAAAACCACCACTTGTGTTTACTGTTAAATTTCCAACATAATTGTTGCAAGCAATAAAAATAGTTCCGCCGCCGCCGCCGCCGCCAGCACCTCCAGCGGTTGCTGTAGTTGTTACATTACCACCAGCAGCTGTAACAACTTTATTATTACATATAATTTGATTTGCTTTAATAAAAATAATTCCACCACCGTTTCCTCCATTTGTTGCTACTTGACCATTATCTCTAAAGCCGCCGCCGCCGCCACCACCCATAAATAGTGAAGTTGCAGCAGTTGTTAGATTTAATCCGCCTAAGCCTCTTTCATCAAAGCCACCACATCCATTATATTGATTTCCTCCAATACCCCCTGTACCTGCATTTCCACCGCCGCCGCCGCCAGAATTTCCGCAATTTGCAGCTCCACCGCCATTAGCTTGTTTACCTTTCATACCATCTTGACTAGTAATCCATTTTGAAATACTTTCTCCTTTTTTTCCACCATTAATATTAAATGGTCCTGCAAAATTGCCTATACTACAACAAAAGCTACTTGATGCAAAATTTCATCCTCTAAAACCTGCTGCATTTACATTTAAATCAGAATTTAATGTGAGTGTACCAGCTTCTAACGCTAAAACCCCTCCAGTTGTACCATTCCATGGTGTACATGTTAAAGTACTTGTAACGGTTGGTTGACACATAACAGGAACTCGTACTATTTGAGTAGCACCATTTACAACATCGTAAGTATTTGTTAGTGGTGAATTAACGGTAATTGATAATCCACTAATTGCTGTAATATTCTTAAATTCATATGTTCCTGCTCCACCATAAGAGGTAATATTTCCAAAAGTTATATTGTTTAAAGTAACTACTGATGCCCCTTGCATTTGAATAATTAAAATTTGATCTCCAACCGCAAACCCTGCAGTAGTTCCAACTACAATTGAAGAGCCTGTTGCACCTGTAACTGAGGCGTAATTATTAATAATTCCTGAAATACTCTGACCTTTAATTACATTAATAAATAAGCCGAAAACAATTAGTAATAAATATTTCATAGGAGTAAAGTACTGTTTTTTATAAATATATGACGTTTATTTATTTAAATAAAATTTTTTAATCATTGATTTATACTGTTTAATCATTATAAATACCATTGTTATTAAATAGACTTAATCTAAT
>CALMMX010000346.1 GCA_937868545.1 uncultured Bacteroidota bacterium | reverse complement strand
ATTAGTTTCCCAAAATTATGTTTGTTTAAACCTATTGCCAATGCATTTATTGTAAAATCTCGTCTGTCTTGATCATCTTTTAAACTACCATTTTCTACTATTGGCTTACGTGAATTTCTGTCGTAAGATTCTTTACGAGCACCCACAAATTCAAGTTCTAAATCTTGCAATTTTACTTGAGCTGTGCCAAAATTTTTAAAAACGGATAAATGAGAATCTGGAAATTTAGCATGAACTAATTCTGCTAATTCAATACCTTTACCTAGGGTAACAACATCAATATCTTTACTTTCTCTTTTTAGAAATAAATCCCTCACAAAGCCTCCAATAACGTAAGCTTCAACATCTAATTGATTTGCACAATCAGATATAATTTTAAAAACAGGATTTGATAAATGTTTTTCCACTTGCTAAAAGTAACCGTATTTTTTGGGATTATAAAACTTAATCTTCTTTTTGATGTAATGATAAATAACTTGCAATTTTATTATAGCTAAATACTAAACCAAATAAACATAAACCAGGAAATAACTCTAACCACCATGCAGAAAAATTGTTTCTAGCTTCGTTTAATAAACTCCCCCAAGTTGCAACATCTAACGGAACCCCTACTCCAATAAATGATAATGAGGATTCTACAAGCACTGCACCAGCCATACCAAAAACTAATTGAACTAAAATAACAGGAAAAACATTAGGCAAAATATGCTTAATAATTATTTGTAAATCAGAAAAACCAAGGGCTTTACCAGCTGTGACATAATCAAAGTTTTTAGCTTTTAAATATTCTGCTCTTACCAAACGGGCTAAATGTGTCCAACTTAAAAAACCAATAATTAAAATTAGTGAAATGTATGATGGTGTTAAAATAGAAGCTAATGTAATTACTAATAATAATGAAGGTATTGAATTTAAAACCTCGATGCAACGCGATATAATCAAATCTATTGGAATTGAAATTACTTTTTCATTTAGTTTAAATAATCGGTCGATTTTTTTTCCAATAAATACAAATACTAACATTACTAAACTAATAATAAATAAGGATATTAATAGTTGTAGCAACATATTGCCACTACCTGCTGATAAGGCATTTGATAATGCATGGCTTCTTACCTTAAAACCATAAAACCATGAAAAAAATATGCCCATAAAAATGAATACTGCCTGAAAATATCCAACCTTAAAAAAACTATTTTGGAAATAACCTGCCATTGCGCCTAAACTAATTCCAATTAATGCCGCTAATAACATACTAAAAAAACCTACGCTGATAGATATTTTTGTGCCATGAAGAATGCCCGCTAAAACATCATTCCCATTTTGAGTTGTACCCAACCAATGCCTATATTTATAAGGTAAACTTACACTATTTCCATTTTTTAAGGTTATAACTTGTTTATCAAAGGGGCTTTTTAAAGGCGCATTATCTGCATCAATTGTATTGGGAGAATAAGCACATAGAGGGAAAATAGCAAAACTAGTTTCTAGTAATTTCCATTCTTTTCCCATATTATAATTTAAGGTCTCTTGCCCAAAATTTGTTTGAACTATTATTGTGTTTTTTGCTGAAAACGTAGGAAAAAGCCAATTACCATTATAAATACAAAACAAAGGCTTGTCGTTACTTATTAAAGGTGCAACTATTGCAATTACAACAAAAAAGCTAATAATATAAACTGGCCATTTCAAAACTTTATGTTGAAACAGAATTCGACGGTATTTATTAAATATGTGCATCTTAATCATATTTAATTCTAGGGTCTAAAAAGGCTGTTAAAATATCAGATACTAAATAAGATAATACAGTTAAAAACGCGGTTAATGTAACAAATGCAATTACTAAGTTAAAATCATGTGAAACAATAGAATTTACAATTTCGCTACCCATTCCAGGAATAGAAAACACACTCTCAATGATTACTGAACCACCTATTATGCTTGGAAATACTGAAGTAAAAACAGTCAATATTGGAATTAATGCATTTTTTAATGCATGCTTCCATATTATTTGATTTTCATCTAACCCTTTTGCTTTTGCAGTTTTTATGTAATCGAAATTTAATTGTTGTACTAACGAGGTACTTGTAAGCTTAGTAAGAAAAGCTAAGGATGAATACGTATAAGTGATTAAAGGCAATATTACGTAAGGCAAACTACTAAAAAACTTACTAAAAAAAGTTGCTCCATCGGCATAACCTTGAATAGGTTTAATACCAGAAGAAGGAAATATAGATAGACAATCTGGATTGGCAAATAGCATAAGCAGTAAAACACCCACAAAAAATGAGGGCAAAGAATACATTAAAAATAAACTAAGTTCAATTCTTTTTGATGAAGATGCTTTTGGATGTTGAACTAATTTTATTCCAAGAGGAATACTTATAATATAGGCCAAAAGTATTGATGTAATGGTGAAGAATAATGTCCAACCTATTCTATTTTTTATAATACTAACTATTGGTTGTTGTGTGATTAATGAATTTCCAAAATCGCCACTTAAAATACCTTTGCTGCTATTATATCCAAAAAGCCATCCGTGATATTGATTATTAAATCCATTCCACTGAAAACAAGGAAAATAATCTTTGTATGTTGAAGTACTTATTACGGAATTAGAGCAATCATTTTCAGCTTCAGAAATAGTTTTTACACTAAAATAAAATAATGGCAAATTTAGTCCGAGTTTATTTTCCCAATATTTTTTTTGTGTTTGTATATCGGTGCCACCGCCAGAACTATTAGTATTTATTAATGAATTTAAAGTACTATTGGGTGAGCTTTTTAATAGGATAAAAGAAATGAGGGTTACAAAAAAAATGGTTGGAATAAACCAAAGTATTCTTTTAAAAATATAATAATACATTAATTTAATTTTAAAGTATTAAGTAATACACCTGGGTATTCGTCGTAAACCTCAATGTTTGACCATTTTTTACTTACAACTACTCTACGCAGTTGAGAAAATAAAAACACGTACGGTTGCTCATTATAAACCATTTCTTGAAATTGTTTTGATAATTCAATACGTTTGGATTCATCAACACTCACATTTATTTTATCAATTAATGAATCTGATTGAGGAGTTCCAAATCCTGTGAAATTTAAACCATTTGTTATCCATGATTTTGAATGCCATAATTGAGAAAAATCTTCGGGTTGTGCACTACCCTGCCATGCCCCAATTGACATATCAAAATCATGATTCATTGCTGCACCTACAAAACCATTATAATCAACAGGATTTAATTTTGCATAAATATTTACCTTTTGCATACTTTCGGCCAGTTGTTTAGCAATATCTTCCCATTGCTTTTGAGTAGCCATAAAGTTTATAGTAATCTCAAAATCAACTTTTTTACCATCAATTATTTTATCTAGTACTTGATTGTTATCAGTGTCTTTCCATCCAGCTTCTAATAATAATTCCTTTGCTTTATTTATATTACATTCAATTGGTTTTAAGTTCTCATTAAAATCAGTTTTAAATATTGATACTGGCCCAATTGCTCTTTTACAAGAGTTATTATAAATTATTTTATTAATTTGATCATAAGGTGTTAAAAGTGCCATTGCCTTTCTAACGTTTACATCGTTAAATATTTTTTTATGTTTAATTCCATCAGGCTTCATATTCATAGCCACATATAAATAATTATACGTATTGGCTAATGTCATAATGTATTTTTTAGAAAATACTTCGTCATTATTTAATTCATTAAAAGTTGAAAAATCAACCATTGTAGAAACATCTATTAATCCATTTTTTAAATCGAGTTTAGTGGAGGCATTATTTGAATTTATTTTAAATATTATTTTATCAGCATAAGCTTGGCAAAACAAAGTTCCTGAACAATTTTTTGTCCAATAATTTGCTTTTTTTTCTAATGTCAAACTAACACCATTATCCCATTTAGTAATTTTATAAGGCCCGGCACCCTTTAAAAATTGAGGATTATTATAGTATTTAGCGCTATTAAAAGTATCGGCCCATTGCTTAATATCATTTTTAGTTTTTAAGAAAACCGAATCAGCCATTTGCTCATAACTATATTTACTTAATGTTTTTTGAGCATCAAAAAAACTTTCTTGAAGAATAGGCACATCAATCCAAAACCAAGTATTTAAAATATAAGGTTTAGACATTGTAACTGTAAATTTTTTAGAGTTTAAAGGGTCAATTTCAATGTTTTTTAAATTTTCCCAATAATATTTATTGTTTTGATTATTGGTAAGTAAACATTTGTTGGCTTTAGCTGTAAATGCAATATCTGAGGCCAAAATTGGTGAATTATCATCCCATAAAACTGATTCATTTAATTCAAAAGTAAAACTTAAACCATCATTAGAAATTACGGGCAATTGCTTTGCTAAACAAGGAATTAAATGTCCTGTATTATAATCTGTTTTTAATAAACTCACTTGGGTATATAAATTCAATTCGCTACGCAAAGCTGATGAGCCATTGCAAGGATGCAAATCTGTTGGTTCGTTTAAAATATGAACTACCATTGTATTATTAGGCACTTCGTGCTTACAACTGGTAATTACCATTAAAATTGCTATAAAAAGGGCTGAGCAAACTAACTTCATGCAACTAATTTAAGAAATATCAGAAGAAAAAAAATATTTAATAATTATAGATTTTAATAAAAAAAAATTCATACATTTACAGCCTCTTATTAAATTAAGAGTTGGAGAGATGCCTGAGAGGCCGAAAGGACATGTTTGCTAAACATGCGTACGGGTAACCGTACCGAGGGTTCGAATCCCTCTTTCTCCGCTTTTACACTCTTAATCGAGAACAATACGCTGTAAATCCTATGATTTG
>CALMMX010000345.1 GCA_937868545.1 uncultured Bacteroidota bacterium | reverse complement strand
ATGAAAAGAATGGATACAATAATGATTGGAAAGGAACTAATGATAAAGCCGATGGAAAAATCCTACCTGCTGGTACTTACTTTATTATTCTTGATTTTGGTGATAATGGCAAAACCCCAATTTATAAAGGGTATATTATGTTAGAGTACTAAAAAAATAATTTTTTCACAAAATAAAGTGGCTGTATCTATTGTGCCAAATTGTTATGCCGAACTTGATTCGGCACATCTAAAGAGGTTTACTCATCTTTAGATTCTGAAACAAGTTAAGAATGACTGTAAAACAGACTTTTGAGATAGCCTCTTTGTTTTAACTAACAAAGCCACAACACAGTTATAGAGCATTGAAAGTATTTGAGCTATGCTTGTCAGCTAATTTCACAAAAACATTGCTGTACCTTTTTTTTCATTAAAAAAAAGCGGAAAATTGTTTATATTAGTTAAACAATAATGCAAACAGGTATAGATAAATATTTATTAGAAGCAACTAAAATAGGAGTTGCAATTGATATAGCTATTAAAAGCTTAGAAAAATATCCAAATAAAGAATGGGATAAAGAAACTCTAACACATATAATTAAAACATATAGCGAATGGAAAAATGACGCTCTTAATCCAGAAACTAAGTACAGAAACTTAACAAGTTTAAAATATGTTAAAGATAATGTATTAACTTTATTTCAAGAGTCATCTGGCGATGCGGTTGAATATTTTTGGACACAAATTAAAAAAGAAAATTTAGATTTTATCCGAGAAAATAAAATGGAAAAAATTTTAAAAAGAGGTAAAATCAAAAATGAAATAGAGTTAAATTTTATAATTGATGTAATGATTCCATATCAACAAGAAGGAATGGTAACTCAAGAAGAAATGATTAACATAAATGAAATGATTAAAAAATTTTCTGAAAAGAAAACAAAAGGAAAAGGAAAAAACATGTTTTTAATTTAATTGAAAATATACTTTTCTTGGACTTACTCAATAACAGAGTTGCAGTAAAATTTGTTGTATATTAGTTAAAACAATTAAAAACATCATAATTATGGGGTAACTGAAATACACCTTTCATAATTAATGCAGAAGAATAATATGAAATACTATATATGTAATACTTTAAAAACAACAAAACTATTTTTGTTGTTCTTAATAGGATTGAACTTTAGTTTAAAGTCTCAAAAATCATGTAATGCATTTAAAAATTTACAGGCTGACAGTGTAATAATGTACGATTTTGGGGGTATTTTAGAAGATAACATCACCTCAATTGTTGAAAATAATAAGGTATCTAGTAGTGTAACTAAAAAAGTTAAATTGAATAAAAAAAATATATATAAAATTTCAAAATTACTCTATGCTAAAAAATCTTATGGAGGCATTAGTTCATTGTGTTTTGAACCTCATTTAGGTTTAGTTTATTATAAGGCAAATCAAATTATTGGGTATATAAATGTTTGCTTTATTTGTAATAGACTATATTCTACATTGCCAATGAATGAAAAACTTCAATCTAAGGAAAGACAAGGTGAAATGCAATATTATATAATTGATGGCATGGGAGAATATTTAAAACAAGAATTAAACAATTTGCTTATTAAAAATAATTTTTCTCATACTTTAAAGCTATAAAAAATGAAAAATAATGGTAACCGGAAAGCAACCTGTTCTTGCTAGACCTCCAGGTCATAATCAAGATAATTAGCATGATAAATTTTATAATTAAAATAGAAGCTGTTCCAATAGAACATAGGAGTTTTCTAAACTCTTACATTAACGAAACAAGGTTGCTTGGTTCAAAACTACTGAATGAGTCTGATTACAATTTAGAACCACTAGTTGAAGAGTTTATGATAGTATTACGGATATATCCTGAGGCGGAATTTGAACTTCATAAACAACATAACTATGCACATGTACTAAAGTTTGGAAGGAAAAACAAACATTTGGTCATTGGCGAATATGCTTTTGCAGAAAGATTTATTGGAATAGATGAGAAAAGAGGGACAGAAATCATGAATGAAACAATATTGATTTGTATCAACAAAATAAAAGAAAAAAAAGGCTTGGAAAAGGTAAATGTTGAACAGCTTTATAAGGATATAAAAATAATGTTGGAATGTATTACTATCAAGCAAATTCATTTAAATATGCTTGCAGGTTTTTAGTGGTAATGTTCAAATTGGTTACTTTTGGTAATGTTTAATTTGTCGCTGTCCTTTGAATAAAAAGCATGCTAATTTAAAGGGTCTATTTGGTACATTAATAATTAAATAATGAAAAATATTATATTTCTAGCTTTTTTTTCTTTGATTTTTTCATGTTGCTATACAAACAGTATGGACGATGAAAGTAAAATCAAATGTGATAATTTTGACTATAAAGATGGAATTGTAATATATTCAGATAAAAAACTGAATGAATATGTTTTAGTAATAAAATATAAAAGAAATGAGGATTTTAAAACAGCACTTGATACATTTAAATTTGATTACTATAAATCAACATTTAATAATAGAGTTGGATATGGAGTAAACAATATAAATAAAGTCCTAAATACAGGTTTTGATTATAAAATCATCATAAATAATGAAAAGGAATACAAGATTACTAATATTAAAAGTAAAAATTACACACCTGGAGGTGATTTTATGAGTGGTAAAAATAATATGTGTGTAATTGAATCCTATATATTAAATGATAGCCTAATTAAAGATAATAAAAACTTTATTCTGATTTATTAATGGAAATGACTGTAGGGCACACTCCATAACCAAATTGCAGTAAAAAATTGTCGTATATTAGTTAAAACTATAAAAAATGAAGAATAATGGTAACAAGATTGAAAACGTTTAGTTTAATTATAACCATTTTAATTTTATTGAGTTGTAATGAAAAAGGAACTATCGAAAAAGGAATTATTGGCGAATACTCAATTGTATATATTGCACATAAAGATACTGATTTGTTGTATAATTTAACTTTAAATATAATTGAATTTAATAAAAATGGTACTGTGAAGTTACCAGGTATTATTAGTAGAAATAATCATTTAAGAGAAGACAAGACCTTGACAGGTACTTGGAAAGTTTATGAAAAAGATTCAAACTTTTTTATCGAAATAGAAACTACAAATTATTATTTTAAAGACATTTATGAGGTTAGTTTTGGAGTTAATAAAGAAAAAGAAGCTTTACAAGTTTTACTATTTAGTAAGAAACTAACAATAGGTGCTGAAAAAAATTCTTTTAATAGTGAAAGAAATAAATCTTTTGTAGAAAAATTAATAAAGGTCTGCACAACAGACTCCATAAAAGAATTGCAGTAAATTTCAAATATTAGTAATTTAATGCAAAAAAGCATTTTAGTAAAAGCAGAAAATTGTTGTAAATTCGTTAAAACAAAAAAATGAAAATTAATGGTACCCCGGGTAAAATTAAAAATTAAATTTTATTTATTTTTAATTCTTGTTTCTATCTTCTCATTAGGATTTGTAAAGCACGAATCTAAATTTTATATCATTCCTTATTTAAAGAATGAGTATTTAATACCTCAAAGCTCTAAAAATTTAGTTGACTCTCTTTTAAAAATTCATTTAGAATATTATAAAACAAATAATATAGCAAATTATAGAATTGCGATTTTTGCTTCAAAATCAATTGAAGAAAGTCACCCTGAAAAAATAGCAAAGAAAAGAATAAAAAACATTAAGAATTATGTTCTTAAACAATATCCTTTTCTGCAGTCAAATGTATCCGCTCGTTTTAGTAACTCTATTATTTATTCTGAAAAAGAAAAATATTCAGTAAATATTGTTTTCGTTCCAGAATTGCCATTCTAACTAACCCAGCAAACACCATAACAGAATTTCATTCTTGTATAGTAGTAAAAAATTATTTATATTAGTTAAAGCAATAAAAAATGAAAATTAATCTATTAAGAATTTAGTACCATAAAAAAACACAAAACTTAATTTCTTAAAATTTTCTACCTCATTATTACCATTTTTCCAATTCCTTTTTTAAAAAAGGAATCTGCATCAGTAGCACTTTTTTCAACGGCATCGCCATTGCTTCGTGTAATAACTCTGTAAAGGTAAACACCATTACCTAATTTATCTCCAAACTCGTCTCTGCCATCCCATGCATATTCTGTAATGTTTCTACCAATATGTATGTTTCCTAAATCATTGCGCGTAATTTCTTTAACAACCTTTCCAGTAATTGTCATAATTTGTATTATAAATTTATCTGGCACCTCAGAGCCTGTTAGGGTAAAAACAAATCGTGTAGATGTACTAAACGGATTAGGGTAATTTAATACCTCTGTAATTGTTTGCTTGTTTATTACTTCAAAGGTTATATTATAATCAACTGAGCCCGATGCGTTTTTCGATTTATCAGTTGCCTGCACCCTTAATAAATATTTGCCATCCAATTCCAAATTTGGCATCCATTCTATCTTGCAAGAATTATTTGGTAACTGTGCTGGAGTAAAATTTAATAAATTAGCAAAGTACAAACGTTTTTCGGAAGGTGAATTTGGATACCTAACATACAATAAAAAATTAGACGTATCATTTAAAGCCAAAAATCTATTTTCATCTTTCAAGGTAACCAAAACATGGGGTTTAGCCGAAACTATATCACCATTTAAAATGTGAGTACCATCAAACGTTACATCCAATAATGGATTAATTTTATCAGTACTAACTAAAAATGGAATTCTTGCTACATTATTAAAGTGATACTGCTCCAGTTGATATTTTGAATTAGTAGGCGAATTTACATCTACCCATAAATAATTTAATCCAGGGTATTGATAACTGTTTACAATAATGGTATCAATAATTACTTGGGTAGAAACAAAGGGCGGGAGTTTTAATTTTTGTGGCAAAACATGAGCTGTTCTGTTATGATCTTCAATCCAATAAGACACCACCAAACTATCATTAAATGGTAACACACCTATATTTTCAATTGGCAATTTTATTGAAACCTTATCACCTTCTTGCAACGTATCGTTTAATGAGGCGTACCCTCTTTTTGGATTAATAGCACATTCAGGAACTTCATCATAAATTACTTGCCATTTTTTTAACTGTGGTGGCGTAATAAAAACATTATCACGCATTAATGCCACCAACTTAATGTATGAATAATTTGCAGCATCTACATAGCTGTATAAGTCTAAAATGTCGGTTTGTGTTTTATTAAATGTTACTAGTGTATCAATATTACCAGTACTATTATTAAAGCCAACAACCTTAATTAAAATACTATCATTATTTGGTAATTCCAGTGGTATTTGTTTCCAATGCAAACTTTGCCACTTTGCTGCTGGTCCTATTTTTTCAGAAACAACGTGTCCATTATTCCATCTGGTTTTTAATGTATCTTCTAATTTAATTACTGAACTATTACGAGCCCCAATTACTTCATGGGCTGTGCCAATTGGCGCTCCCTTTGTTCCAAATATAATGTATGGCACTGTATCTTTGGTAGTTCTAATATTTGCTGCACCAATTGTTTCAAATGCAGAATACAATGAACTTGGGAATGATTGTGAATGGTGGTTGTTTATTGACCATGCTAAAACTTTAGAATTAACAGGTATTGCATTTAAAAAGGTTTCTATTTCGGGTTGCCAACTAGGGAAACCACAAAAACTACTTGCCCCAAACATAAAAGCTTTTAAGGGATAATCAACACACAAACAATTGCCAAACGCGCCAGCTGCTGGAGGTGCACTTGTGTATGTTTCCCAAGCTTTTGCAGAAATAGAATCAAATACAGCAAATGACCAACCATCGGGAGCACAAGAAAAATAATCTTCTAAAGAACCGTTTACTTTATAGTTAATATGATCGAAAGGAACATACGAAAGAAATCCATCATTACATTCTAATGACTTAACATCATTTTCAAATACAAACTTTCTTTCAGCTTTTCTATATTTTACAAATTGATAATCATCGTTTTTAAATTGATGGAAATGCGCTTGTGCCCAACCTCTTTTTGTTCCTATTACTTGAAAAGAACTTTCTCTCCAATTAAATCGATCTGTTATGGTTGTTGAGTCTTTAGATACTCGCCAAAAATAAACAGTACTATCAGCAAATGGTAAATTAACTGTCCATTCTACTACTCCCCCAATACTATTAACTACAGTAGTATTTATGGGACTAATAAATTTGTCATTAGTATCTAATTGAATTTTATAATTTGTAGAAACCGAAAAAGGATCGGCTGTTGAAGCTTTTAATGTAACGGTTGGTGTATTTGGAATAATGGCATACTTGTATGGGTACACTGGTACAATATCTCCTCCTTGAATAAATAAATCAACTGTGCCTGTGGTAGAATTATTAGTTTCATCAAGTTCTGAAATTTCATTGTAAGAATCTATATAAACTTTAAATCTGTTTAAGCCAATTCCATTTTCAAAATCTTTAATTATAAAAAAAGACAAGGTATCTCTATTATAAGGAGCCTTTATTTTTCGTGTAAAAGTTATTGAATCGCCAGTAGCAAAATACCTTTCAACCCTTACTACAAAAGTATCTCTAATAGCTTTACCCAAATTTTTAATACTTACATTAATCCCAATTGAATCTACATAAGTAGCAGTATTAAAGAAAACACTTGAGTTTTTAATTTCATAATCAGGTTTTGAAAAAGCATTTAATCTTATTGACGGATCGCCCTCAAGCGTCATTTCTAGGCAAGTAATATCTCTATACAAATCTGAGAAAAAAGAATTTTTATAGCAGGCATTCTTCACTGCATCACCAACTCCTTTATAATATGTTTCATAAGCAATTGATTTATAAAGTTCAGAAGTAAATAAATGCAATGGTCCAACTAATCCAGTAGAAGAAGATGCAATAAATCCTATACTTCCTTTTTGATCTATTAATGTAAAAGCTTCGCTTGTACTGTTAGCACCAATAGTATGAATGTTACCAGAGTAACAAGAGTTAGCAATTAAAAAAGGATACTTACCCAAATTATTATACGTTGCAGGGTCATCTATTGCTTGATCAAATCCACTAATTGATGCATGTCCAAAAAAAGTAATAATTGATGCACCTTCATTAATTAAATTTGTAACAGAATCGCTCATGGTAATTTGAATTGGAGCTGTGCTTACTTTTTGAAAATTATAAACTCGTCCGCCAAAAAGTGTATCAACAATAGTATTTTCGTATGACCTTAAATAATTTTGAAATAAAGTTTGTTCAGTACTATTTGTGCCACCAGCAAAATGCAAAACAGTTTTCCTCCATTCATCATGATTAGGCAAAGAAAGTTCATGTTCTTTCACTTTATTTAAATACCATTGTAACTCTGTATTATTTTTTGCAGAAACCCTCCCAATTGGAATGAATGGAGTAGCAGATGAACTACCGTGTATACCTGAAGTTAATAAATTATCAGATGAAGGAACACCCATTGTTGGAATTAAGCAAGCGTTCCAAAATGCACCGCCTAATTTGGCATCGGCATTTGCTATTGATTTTCCAAGTAATAATAAATACTTAGGTGGCACAACCAAACTATCACTTAAAAATTTACAGAAGTTTTTTATGGCTAAGGGGTTTTTAGAATTTCCATAAGCAAATTGCTCATATAACTCTGCAATGTTTGCCATTATAACATGGTTAGAACCTCCTAAAATACTCTGGCGGTATGTCTTGTAATCATTTGCTGCTGTTTGTAAACTTGAATGGGTAATAATTAAAAATGCAGAATCGGGATTTGTGGTTTTATAATTTACAAAAAATCCAGAACCATTATTTACTGGTGTTAATGTGGTAATTACATTTACATTATTATCACATGTTAAAATGCATTTTTTTTGCGAACCAGAATTAGGAATTAATACCTTTACATTACTGCCAATAGTTTGCGATAAAATGTATTTATGATTTGTTAAATCATAGACAATAACAGGCGATGAACCTGCACCCACATTTACAATATTTAAATAAGTTTTAGATAACGATAAATCATCATCTACATACATTATTTGCTCTGAGGTAAAATTAAAATTAGGAACTTGAGGATACTTTAAATATAAGTAATGAAAATTACTTGAATTTGAAATAGAACTAAATAAAGGATTATTTACACTCGTGAGTTTTAAATAACTTGAGTTATTAAGTAAATCAGATGATAGTGATTTCTCTATATAAATTTGTTGATACCCAAAAAAAGTGGTGTCATTTATGGTTGTTAATACACCTGAATTATTTGTGTATTCGAATTTAATTTCATGGTCATAGCCAGCAGCTAAAAAATCTTGCGAAGTGCCAGAAAAACTAGCTTTCATAAATACTGGCAAGCTTGGAGAAGAAAACACATTAAAATAAGGAAAGGTTGCCGTTATATTTCCACCTTGGTTAACTGAAAAACCATAACCTTCGGCTTTTACATAACGAGGATCTGTAATAGAAGGGTAAATTGTATTTCCTAAGGCATAAGCCGAATTAGAAGAATATACACGTTCACTATAATAGTAGTCAGCAGGTGTAAAAGACCCAAATGAAATATCAGTTTCTAATGTAACGCGCTTATTAGTAACTAAGCTATTCCATGTTATGTAGGCATAATTGGTATCGTTATACAATGCATAGTAAGGATTTGGTAAACGGGTAATGTTATGATATGCCGAAGAATCAAAACTACAGTCATTTTTTTCTGCAAAAAACTCAATGTAATCAGAGGTATTAAAAACATTATCACTTTCGCCTTTCACATAAATAAACTGCTCAATACCTTTTATAAAAACTTGAAAATTTTTGGGATTAATAGTACTTATTGGAATACCTGCGTTAGCTATGGTTGTGGAATCTAAACGATATAAACCCGTTTTAGGAATACTTACTTTATAGTGCTTCTGACTATAGTTTATCCATTCATTCCCATATTTTTGAGCGTTTAGCTTTACTAAACAACTCATAAAACATAATACAATGAATAGATGTTTTATCATTTAACTAATTTTTTATTAATATCCACTTTAACTGTAAATATGTGAGAATAAAGCGATGTAGATACATTTCCAATATTTGTCATAGCATAATCCAAACAAAATATTTTATACTTTATTCCAGCTCCTAAATTTGGTTGTATTGTAGTTGCATCTTTACCTAATACAGTTTTTGCTTTCTGCACATTTCCAATTCCTCCTCTTAAGAAAATAAATTTTTTATATCCAACTTCTAAACCCAAAGCAGGTTCCATACTCCATGCACTCGTTTTAATTACTGTATTACGCTTACCGTCAAACGTATTTATAAAATTTAATTCACCTCCTAATGATAATTGATCTTTCCAAACATACCATGTACGAGTTCCACCTAATATTAATCGAGGAACTGTTACCTCAACTGAATTATTTGGTATAGTATTTCCTGTTAATGCAAAAGTTGTTTTAACATCATCACTTAAGGTGTAACTCCATGCGTTAAATGTTCCTGTAATATCTCGAGCCATTGCAGCAAAACGCCATTTTTTATAATCATAAATAGCACCAGCATCTAAACCAAAGCCCCAAGCTCCACCAAATTCGCCTAACTTACGACGTATAATTTTTGCGTTTGCCCCAACCTTAACACCTTTAAGTTTAGGTATGTTTCGAGCATATGATAATAAAACGGCCGCATCTACAGCATTAAATGATTTTAAGCGAGAATAATCTACATTTCCATTAGCATCTATTAATTCAGTAGTATTTGGAATATTATCTACACCAAAACGAATAAATGAAATACCAGCAACACTATTACTATCAATTCGTTTAGACGCACCAATAAAATCATACTTTGCAATTCCAGCAAAATATTCGGCATGCATTAAGCCAACTTGTAAATTACATGTTTGAAATAATAAACCAGCCGGATTCCAATATCCTGCAGTAACATCATTTACAGATGCAACATTTGCATTAGCCATTGAAAGGGCTCTTGCTCCTACACCAACGCTCAAAAACTCATTACTGTATTTTGCAATTTGAGCAGTACCAACAACTGTAATAAATAAAAATAAAATTAATAAGTGCTTCATAATATGATAAATCATTTAAAAATACAAAAAATCGTTTAAAAATCAATGACTTATAACGCAAATAATTATTTTATATTGTTGTAAAACCTTGCTAGTTTTTGTGTGTACAATTTTGCGCCATCGTACATCATATGGTAATTATCTTCAAAATACATTTTATTATTTGCTATTACCGAATCTGAACTTAAATCTAAAAACGGCACTTTATTTATAAGTGCAATATCATTAAACCCTCGCATGATTTCACGTTTATTTAACACTTCAACTTCAGCATCTTTGTAAACTGGCGAAACAGTAAATATTAATTTACACTTATTTGTTTTAGCAAACACTATAAACGAATCTAAATATTGGCGGGTTTCGGGATGAATAAACCCAGTAAATTGTTTAACTTCAAAATGATCGTAATTATCATTAACGGTGTTTTTAAAAAAGCCATTTTGGTAAAATAAATCATAGGAAGTGCTTTTCCCTAACCAACCGTGTAATGAAGGATTAAGAGCATTAATTCCACTAAATGGTAAACTATAAAATGGATTATACTTAAATTGAGCAAAACGAGAATCTATTTTTTTAAATTCGGAATACAATACTGGATTTGATAAGTAAGGGAAATAACGCGGGAAATTAAAAATCGTATCTGTCTTAATATGGCTAATATGAAAATCAATTTCCAAAAAAATAGTTTTAGGCATTTTGCTATTTTGTAAATACGATTTTAACACAATATAAGCCATTCTTGTAGAGGCTCCAGAAACACCAGCATTAAAAGTATTTAAGCCTGTTAAGGAATCCAACAATTTTGTATCTGTATGCATTTCTGCTCTTGAAGAGCCCAATACCAATGCATTATAATTATTACTTCTTAAAAAAATAGAAGAATACTTATGATAAACCCCTTGCTTATTTATTGTTAAGCCCTTATAAATAAACCATTGTGTAGCATACATTAATGCTATAACAATTATGAAAAATGATAGCGCTTTCTTAATCAAAATTGAAAATATATAAACTGATTGGCATTAAAATTTCCTAAAACAAAAAGACTCACTAAAATTAAAATATAAAAAACAGGCTTTACTAATCGCTTGACATTACTAGCTTTTTGAAGAACATTAAATTCCTCAATTATTTCTTTAACAAACAATAATCCGCAAACTAATAAACATACAACTATAAAAAATAAATCGGCAACTTGTCGTAATTCAGATACACACAAGGTTCCATTAAAATTAAAAAAGAGGTGATTAAAAATTATTTTCACATCGGCTAATGATAAAGCCCTAAATACAGTTAATGCCAAAGTATGTATTGTAATTAAATATATCCAACCAATTAAAGCTGGTGCTTTTATTTTAGGGAATCTTTGCTTTACTAAAATTTCAATAATATAAAACAACCCATGTATGCATCCCCAAAGAATAACCGTAAATGCTGCGCCATGCCATAATCCACTAATAAAAAACACTATAAAAATATTTAGTAACCATCTTATTTTACCGTTTCTATTGCCACCTAAGCCAATGTATAAATATTCTCTAAACCAAGTAGTTAAAGAAATATGCCACTTACTCCAAAATTCATGTAATGATTTTGAAAGCAAAGGTCTGTTCCAATTTAAACTTAAATTTATACCAAATAATTTGGCAACACCAGTTGCAATATCAGAGTAACCGCTAAAATCGGCATAAACCTGAATTACAAATAAAAATCCTGCCACCAACAATGTTGACCCAGAATAATGTGAAACATCATTAAATACGGGAGTAACAATACTTGATAAATTATCTGCTATAACGATTTTCTTAAAAAAACCCCAAATGGTTAATTTTGCAAATGATTCCCAATCAATATTTTTAAGTTTATAAGTAGCTTTTAACTGAGGCATTAAATCGTTGTGGCGCATTATTGGCCCGGCAACCATGTGTGGAAAAAAGGAAACAAACAATAAAAAATCTTGCAAAGTATCTGTTGCTTTATATTTATTACGATACACATCAATAGTATAACTTATAGATTGAAACGTATAAAACGATAATCCAGCAGGGATTATTAAAGAATGAAGTAATGAAAATTGAGGATTTACTATCTGCCCAACCGAATTATAAAAAAATACGAAATACTTAAATGCAAATAATACACTTATATTACTTATTAAACTTATAACTAAAAGTTGTTTGCGTTTGCTTGAATTAGTTGCTTGTGAAATCCCCCGAGCTAAATAATAATCTAAAACCGAAGTGCCAATTAATAACAGTAAAAACCAAGGATTGTAAGAGAAATAGAAATAATAAGAGGCAATTAATAAAAATATATTTCTATAACTTGGTTTTAAAAGCCAGTATATTATAAATACAATTGGCAGAAAAACTAAAAATATAATAGAATTAAATAGCATGCTTTGTAAATATACAAACGATTTAATTTATATTATATTTACACTTCAAATGAACATAAAAAAACACATACCTAACGCTATTACATGCTGTAATTTACTTTGCGGATGTTTGGCAATTGTTAAGGCTTTTGAAGGCAATTTAGTAATGGCGGCTTATTTAGTTGGGCTTGCTGCTATTTTTGATTTTTTTGATGGTTTTGCTGCTCGCATGCTTAAGGTAAGTTCGCCTATTGGTAAAGATTTAGATAGTTTAGCTGATATGGTTACGTTTGGAGTAGTTCCGGGAGTGATTTTATTCCATCTTATTAATGAAAACGTAAACATGCTAGTAAATAATTATTTTGATAAAACTAACTCAAATACACAGGTTATTGATTATCACACACAACCATTTTATATTCATTATCTTGGTTTTACAGCATTTATTATTACCATTTTCTCTGCAATAAGATTAGCTAAATTTAATAACGATACCCGACAAACTGATTCATTTATAGGAGTGCCAACCCCAGCTGTGGCTATTTTTGTCTGCTCTTTACCATTGATTTTAAATACCAATCCAAATTTTTACTTTATTAACCCATATATTTTAGCTTTAACTTCCGTTATTTTAAGTGTTTTATTGGTTTCAGAACTTCCATTATTTGCCTTAAAATTCAAGCATTTTAAGTGGAAAGGAAATGAAATACGTTTTTCATTTTTACTTATTAGTGTGTTATTATTGGTAATACTTCAATTTGTTGGAATACCTTTAGTAATTATACTCTATATTTTAATGAGTTTGGTAAGTAATACCTTTTTTAAGCCAAAATCTTCGGTTTAAAGGTTGCAAAAAAAAGAGGTAACCATTTTTTTATTTAAATTTATTTTACTGAAAATCAATAAGTTGCAAATTTTTTAAAAATATTTTTTAAATAGTGGGTTACCAATTTAAAGATTTGGTATAAATGTTCAAATAACAAAAACAAACAATTTAAAACTCAAAAAAATGACAAAATTATTTTCAATCATCGCAGTAGCTGTTATCGCTACATCATTAGTATCTTGTGGTCCTTCAGCTGAAGAAAAAGCAAAAATGGAAGAAACAGCTAAACGTGCTGCTGACTCTATCGAAGCTGCTATCGCTGCAAGTTTACAAGGTGCAGTTGAAACTGCAACTGACGCTGCTGTAGCTACAGCTTCTGACGCTGCAACTACTGCTGTTGAAACTGCAACTGCTGCTGCTGAAGCAGCTGTTAAGCACTAAGAATTTGTGTTTAGTTAGTTAGGAAAAGCCTGTACATTTTAAATGTGCAGGCTTTTTATCTTTTACAAAGTATACAATTAGCATTTCTTCATCAAAAAAAAAAAACAATTCTTTGGGTTAAAAATATCTAATTTTTAATGCCTTGTATTGATTTAAACAAAAGGTTTTATATTTTTATCCCATAAAATTTTTTACTTTTATAAAAAACTAAATTCAAACCATGACACGTCTATTTACAATTTTATCAATTGCTATTTTTACAATTTCATTATTTTCTTGCAAACCAGCAGCAGAAGACAGAAATAAAATGCATGAAAATGCTAAACGTGTATCAGATTCTATTGCAAGAACAATAGATGGTCCTTTAAATGAAGTTATGCCTAAGCCAGCAGCTCCAGTTGCAGATACTTCAAAAAAATAATTTAAAACTTTAGAGTAAGTCCATTTTTTAAGACATATACCAGCTCAGGAACTCCAATGGGTTGCTTGGTGTCATACAATAAATTAAAAGATGTTTTATAGTTTAAATGCTTATTAATAAAGATTTCTAATCCTGTATCATTTGCTATTCGGTAGTCATTTATGTAACCTAAATTAGGTTGATAAAACGTAGTACTCGAAATATCAATACTTTTAAAAAAGTGAAAAGTAAAGGTAATGTATGAACTCAAACGTTGTTCATATATTTTTTGAGATTCGTTTGTTATATCATCATACTCATACATATATAAGGCAGCCGCATAAATTTTAGCTTTTTCGGTTTTAAGGACTTTTACCCTTGGCCCAATTCCATTTAAAAATCTAAAATTTAAACGCAAAACCGGATTGTATTGTGTTTGTGTAAAAGCCTCAATGGTAAAGTGTTTATTTATTTTGAAATTATACCTTATATGCTGATAACCCGAATTAACAAAATTGGTATTCCCCGCTTTTATAAAATTGATGTCATTCAAAAAAATAATGCGGCTTTTATTTTTTTGATACTGAATTCTGAAATTATTTGAAAAAGAAAGAACCTGCTGCGTATTTTGCAAAATATTAAACGAAAAATCGGTTACTCCAACCCAACCATTTGTGTCATTTAAAAAGCGCTTCGATTCAATGTTAATGACTTGAGCTCTTAAAAAGGCTGAACTAAAACATAAAATAAGTATGATAGATATTCTCACAATCATTAATGTAACTCAATACTTCTTACAAATAAGCTCTAGCGTCTAGTTTCATTTGTTTTATCATGCTAATTAAACCATTTGCACGAGTTGGTGATAAATGCTCTGTTAGTCCTATTTTGCTAATAAAATCCAAATCAGCATTTATAATATCTTGTGGTGTTTGATGACTTAAAACCCTTACCATCAAAGCCACCATACCTTTTGTAATAATAGCGTCACTATCGGCTGTAAAAATAACCTTCCCCTCTATTTTTTCAGAATGTAACCATACCCTACTTTGGCAACCTTTAATAATACGATCGTCGGTTTTATATTTATCTTCAATTTTTGGTAAGCCCTTACCTAACTCAATCAAATGTTCGTACTTCCCTTCCCAATCATCTCCAAACAATTCAAATTCTTCAATTATTTCTGTTTCTATTTCATTAATGTTCATAGAGTAAAAATACAAGCAATTATTTATAGGACAACCATTATTAATCTATTTTTTTATATATTTAAAAAACTGAATATCAGATACTTAAATAAAAATACCCCTCGCAGGTACAATAAGTTAATTTAATATGATTTAGGTTAATAACTTTGCTTTTTATTAATTGTAAAATTACTTTAAAATTCTTTGTTTAGTAGATTGAATTTGTAATAAGAATATGAAGATAGGTTTAGATATAATGGGTGGCGATTTTGCCCCTAAAAACTGTTTAGATGGGGTTATTGAAGCGTTAGATTTACTTCCAGAATCAGTTACAATGGTTTTAATTGGCGATAGCGATAAGGCAAAAGCTTATTTAAAAGAAAAAAACGTTAGCGAAGATAGATTTGAGTTTGTACATGCAACTGATGTTATTGAAATGGGAGAACACCCCACTAAAGCATTAGCTCAAAAACCACAAAGCACCATATCTATTGGGTTTAAATTATTAAAAGAAAACCATATTCAATCGTTTGCAAGTGCTGGTAATACTGGTGCTATGTTGGTTGGTTCTATGTTTTCGGTAAAGGCAGTACCTGGAGTTATTAGACCATGTATTACTGGTATTTTACCAAAAGAAAAAGGTGGCTTTAATATTATTTTAGATGTAGGTACTAATGCCGATTGCAAGCCAGATGTGTTATACCAATTTGCTATACTAGGTAGTATTTACGCTAAGGAAGTTTATAAAATTGAAAATCCAAAAGTAGGATTACTAAATATTGGTGAAGAACCAGAAAAAGGAAATTTAGTTACCCAAGCAGCTCATGCCTTAATGAAAGATTCTAAAGATTTTAATTTTATCGGCAATATTGAAGGAATTGAGGTGTTTGAAGATAAGGCAGATGTTATAGTTTGCGAAGGTTTTACAGGCAATGTTTTACTTAAAACTGCCGAAGGTTTTTATTCTTTAATTAAAAAACGCGAAAAAAGTGATTCTTATTTTGATGCATTTAATTATGAATTATATGGTGGTACACCAATTTTAGGTGTTAACTCAAATGTTTTAATTGCTCATGGGAAATCAACTTCCTTAGCTTTTAAAAACTTAATGTTACTTAGTAAAAATATAGTTGAGGCAAATCTTAACGAAAAAATTAAAACAGTATTTCAATAATGATAAAAGCAGCAATAACTGCCGTTGGCGGACACGTACCTGATTTTGTAATGACAAATGATGAATTAGCAAAAATTGTTGATACAAATGATGAATGGATCACTTCAAGAACAGGCATTAAAGAACGTAGAATTTTAAAAGAACCAGGTAAAGCTACATCAGATATGATGGTTATTGCCATTGAAGAACTTTTAAGAAAACGTGGCATTACAGCTTTAGATATTGATTTGTTAATAGTTGGAACCATTACAGGCGATTTAATTTTTCCTAGTACTGCAAATATTATTTGTGATAAAATTGGCGCCAAAAATGCTTGGGGTTATGATTTATCGGCAGCATGTTCAGGATTTTTATTTGCATTAGCTACAGGTTCTCAATTTATTGAAACTGGTAAATACAAAAAAGTGGTAGTTGTTGGTGTAGATAAAATGAGTGCCATTTTAAATTACGAAGACCGTGCAACCTGTGTTATTTTTGGAGATGGTGGTGGAGCAGTGTTGCTTGAACCAACCGAAGAAAATGTTGGTATACAAGACTTTATTTTAAAAAGTGATGGTGCTGGACGCAACTATTTATACCAAGAAGGTGGTGGATCTTTAAATCCACCTACTCATGAAACAGTAGATAAGAAAATGCATTATGTGCATCAAGAAGGGCAAACTGTATTTAAACATGCCGTTGTAAATATGGCAGAAGTAAGTGCAGAAATAATGGAGAAAAACCATTTAACTGCTGATGATATTGCGTGGTTAGTTCCACACCAAGCCAACAAACGTATTTGCGAAGCAACAGCAAACCGTATGGGATTAAACCTTGATAAAATGATGATGAATATTGAACGCTATGGTAATACCACTGCCGGAACTATTCCATTATTGTTATGGGATTTTGAAAAGCAATTAAAAAAAGGTGATAATATTATTTTATCGGCTTTTGGTGGTGGCTTTACGTGGGGTTCTATATGGATTAAATGGGCTTACGACGGAAGTAAAGTAGGCAAGTAATTTAAATTACCTTACTGTTTTGGGCGTTTCCACCAGCTGGCGGATCGGGCTGGCACTTCAATCTTTTGCAAGAGACAGGCAAAAGGATTTTTGTTGCATCCCTCACGCAATTATTCTTTGAGTTAGAAAATTACGCTTTACTTATGTATTTCTTTTTTTTATAATGTTTTAGTCACTTTTTAATTAGTCGAAAATTAACCTAAAAGACAAGTCAATACTATTCCTTCACACAAACGCAGTTCTAAAAAGCCCTTTGCTAAAGATATAGCTTTCATTTTCATAAAACATTAGTTACTTTTTTCTTAGTCAAAAATTAACCAAAAAGACAAGTCAAAACGATTCCTTCACACAAACGCGGTTCTAATAAGCACTTTGCAAAAGGTATAGCTTTCATTTTCAAAAAACATTAGTTACTTTTTTCTTAGTCAAAAAAGTAACCAAAAAGACAAGTCAAAACGATTCCTTCCCGCTCTTTCCTTTTTTTAAGATTCACTTTCGAAAGAGAACTAAAGCTCTTTCGGGTTCATCTATAAAAAAGGAAATTCACAGCTTATCGCCATCGCGTTTTGACAAGCCTGCGCTCTGCTTCGATTATATCTTATTTTAAACTCTAAATTAATACTACTTTAAAAAGTGCCACATAGCTGTGGGCTTTACACTGACAATTGAACTGACAATTTAGTCCACTTAAACCAATAAAACTGAAATATTGTCTAAAATTAGGCATTGGCACATTTTTAGACAAAAGGAAACAGTAAAAAATAAACTAACGTAAAATCAAATAAATTATGGCAAAAACAAGTTTAAACGTAAAGCCCCTAGCCGATAGAGTATTGGTAGAAGCGGCTCCAGCAGAAACTAAAACAGCAGGTGGATTAATTATACCTGATACTGCAAAAGAAAAACCAATGAAAGGTAAAGTATTAGCAGTAGGAAATGGTAAACCAGATGAACCAATGACTGTAAAAGTTGGTGATACTGTTTTATATGGTAAATACTCTGGCACTGAAATTCAAGTTGACGGAAAAGATTTATTAATTATGCGTGAAAGTGATATTTACGCTATCATTTAATAGATAAAAGACAGAAGAGACCAAAGAGATGAAACGTAAACAAGTCTTGGTTCCCTTAAATCTCTTAAGTCATAAAAATAAAATTCAAACTTTAAAATAAAACACAAAATGGCAAAAGACATATCATTTAACATAGAAGCTCGCGATGCTTTAAAACGTGGAGTTGATGCATTAGCAAATGCAGTAAAAGTAACATTAGGTCCTAAAGGAAGAAACGTTATTATTGACAAAAAATTTGGTTCACCACAAATTACAAAAGATGGTGTTACTGTTGCTAAAGAAATTGAATTATCTAACCCAGTTGAAAACATGGGTGCTCAATTATTAAAAGAAGTTGCTT
>CALMMX010000344.1 GCA_937868545.1 uncultured Bacteroidota bacterium | reverse complement strand
AGGCAGAAAGCTGCTCGCCAGTAGGTAAAGAAGAATTATAGCCTTTACCAAAATATTGTTCTCCCCATTGAAAATTAGTATTATTAATAGAACGCTGATTAAAGTTTACCTTGAAACCAGTACTAAAAAAACTTTTTTTATTTAGTTGCAAATTGTAAGCAACATTTAATCCAGATTGCATACTTACAAAAGAAGCATCACCCGATTTATCATAATACATATCTAGTCCTAAACCAAGTCTACCTTTTCTTTTTTTCTTGCTATTAGTAGGTACTTTACCCGAAATAGATGCACCGTAACTTGTAAAAGGTTGAGCAACCGCTTTCCATTGATTACGATGAATTATACCAATATCTAAATCATATTCAACGCCAGCATTAGCAGGATTAACCAAAATGGGCATTGCAAAAAATTGAGAAAAGTGGATATCTTGAGCTTTAGAAACAGCAACACACATTAGAGCAACTAGGGTTACTTTAATGTGTGTTATGTGTTTTTTAAATATCATTATTATTTAACTACTGTAATATTTCCTTTTTTATTAATTACTTCGCCACCTTTTAATGTAGCTGATAGTTGGTACATAAATACACCAGCAGTTACTTCATAACCTTTAAATTTGCCATCCCATTTATTTGTCATATCAAAACTTTCAAATACTAATTCTCCCCATCTGTCGTAAATTCTGAACACTAAACCTTTCACACAATTACCAAATACAATTAGTTCATCATTGTGTCCATCATTATTTGGAGAAAAGGCATTAGGTACAAAAACATCACCACATTTGATAATTATTTCAACACATGCAGAATCTCTACATCCGTCAAATGATGTTACATCAACGCAATATGTAATATCATCCATAGGATTAGCAGTTGTTACCGCACAGTTGGTGCAACTTAATGCAGTATTTGGAGTCCAAGTATAAGTAACACCTCCAAGGCCTGCTAAACTTATTGTTTCTCCTTGATATATTTCTGTATTTGATGCAGTTACAGAAGCTTGGAAAACAGGAGAAGGTTGCACATCGAATGAATAGCTGGATACACAATTGTTGGCATCTGTAATAGTTACAACATAAGTATCAGGACATAGTCCAGTTACAAATGATTGTGTGCTAGCACTTGGTGACCAATTATAAGAAAATGCCCCAGTACCACCAGTTGCAGAAGCAGTTGTAACACCATTACATTGTCCGCATACTGTATTTGTTCCAGTTATTGCACCAACAACAGCTGTTGGCTCAGTTATAGAATAAGTTGTAACAATTGAACATGAAGGACCTGTAGATAATATACAAGAATAGGTTCCTGCAGCTAAACCAGTTGCACTATTTGTGGTTGATCCTACAGAAGGCCAAGTGTAAACGGTTGCTCCAGTTGCATTAATATCAATACTTCCAGTTGAAAAACCATTACATAAAACGTTTGTAACAATGCTGCTATTTACTACAGGGTAGTCAAAAACTGTAACATTTGTAGTACGAGTTGAACTACAAATACCTCCATTTGCACCAACAACAGTATAAATTGTTGTTGCTAATGGCGATACTAAAGTCGATGCTGTTAGTGCGCCAGAACTCCAAGCATAACTAGTTGCTCCAGATGCAGTTAAAGTTGCAGTTTTTCCTGCACATATTGTAGCAGAGTTCACCGTTAATGTAGGAGTTGGAACAACAGATATAGTTGTAACTGCCGAATTTGTGCATGATCCAGCTCCAACAAATACAGAGTATGTAGTTGTAGCTCCTGGACTAGCAGTTACTAAAGAGGCACTTGAGGAACTTAATGTTCCAGCAGGAGTCCAATAAATACTACTGCTACTACTATTTGCAATTAAAGTGGCAGATGTTCCAGTACATACACTGTTTGTGGAGGCTGTTAATGTAAGTGTAGGAGGAGGTGTAACTACAACAGGTGTTAATCCTACCATACACGTAGCATTATTTGTAACAGTATAAGTTCCTGAATTTGCTAAAGTACTTGGAGTAATTGTAGGATTTAGAATGGTAGATGTAAATCCTGCAGGGCCACTCCAATCTATCATTCCAGCTGGCGCTAATCCTGTTAATAAAATTGGCGCACCTGTACAAACCGTTAATGTTGGATTTGTTATGGTTGTTGGAGTACGAGGTACAACTACAATTGTAAAAGTTGCTGGAACTGTTGGTGTACAAGGTCCAGGGATTGGAACACCTACAATTGTATAAGTAGTAGTTACTGATGGATTAGCAATCGTACTAAATGTTGTTGTACTTGATAAGCCTGTAGGAGGACTCCATGTCCAGTTAAATGTAGATAATGTTGAACCAGATACTTCAATTTTAGTAGGCCCACAAATTTTAGCTGTATCGCTTGCTAAAGGTGAACATGCAGAAGGTCCTGCAATTGAAGAGCCAGGGTAAGATAATGCCATTAAACTATTAATGGCTTGAACTTTATCAGCAGAATTTAAGATAGTAACAAAATTAAATGTTCTAGTAGTACCTGGTAATAAATTTAATATTCTGTATCCAATAGAAATTGCTGCATCTGCAAATACTGTTGTACCTACAGTTTGAACTAAACCACCTGTTCCATTCCATACATCAAATCCATTACGATTAGAGAAGCCACCTCTACAAACTCTAAAATCATTTCCTACACCAGCAAATGCCATATAAGAAGCTCCATAACCACTTCCTGCTGGGAGTGCAGCACTAACACATGCTAATCCGCATGGGTCAGACGTTGGTTGGTTTTCTACAATATTGTTTGTAGAAAAACCTGAGCCAATGGATTGATTGTTATCTGGATCTACATTTCTGTAGTAATATAAAGTAGGGATTGTTCCAACTGAGTTATTTGTTATTCGTACGCTAGTTGTATAATATAAATCATTTACTCCTAATGAGTAAACTATATTTACAGATAAATTATTAGTTCCAGATATAACGGAACCATTCCAGCATACATTTATCTTGCCAGCCGAATTTAAGTGGGCAATTGTAGGGGAACCATTAATATTATATGGCCCATTTCTATTATTACTTAATTGTGTTCCACCAGCAGTGTTACCTATTAATAGACCCCAACCATTTTCTGGAGAACCAGGAGTAAAGTAATCGCCATTATAATTTGTCCAAGCACTTAATCTTGGATCTGCAACAAATCCAGATAGACCTGCGCCACCTCTTCCTGTAAATCTCCAAGGAGTACCCGTAACAGGTGCTGTAGAGTTAGCACCTTCAAATCCACCTAGCAGCTCAACGCCAATTTGCACCCTATTCCCTTGAATAAAGGCATCTCCTCCTCCACTAATTTGTGCATTAGTCGAATTAATAAATAAGTTAGCCATTGCAAATGTTGCAATGGTCATTTTTTTTATATTGTTAAGATTAATCATAATATATGTAGATTAATTGATTGTTAAATAATTGATAAAAAGCATTGTTTTAATGATTATAAAAATAATAATTAAAATGGTATTTATATTCAAGAACTAGTGAAAGCCATGTTTAATTTATTATACTATTACTTTAGGAAAGTAAGGTGTAAATAATAAGTTATGAATGTATTTTATCGTTAAAAAATTACTTTTAATCGAAAACAATCTGACTTAGTTAATCTACAAGAATTTATTAGCACCATATTTTTTGCTATGGTTCTTTCTTAGGAATTGTGATAGGTTATTGTAACGTAATGAAATTTCGTAAGCTCCTTTACCAGAAGAGGTAGAAGTAA
>CALMMX010000343.1 GCA_937868545.1 uncultured Bacteroidota bacterium | reverse complement strand
TGAAAACAAAACAAAACTTACACTAAACGCTTCACACCTAAACAGTGGTGTTTATTTTGTTACTCTCGAAAACAGTGGCGCTAAGAGTACTCAAAAAATAGTTATAGAATAAATACAAAAACGTAAAGCTAACATAAACTAATTTTAGTCATTATGATATTTAATTGTAGAACTGAAAATCCTCCTGTTAATATGAATAGATTCAGAAAAACAGCATTAGTTTATTTCTTTATATCAATTGCGTTTTTTTGCAATGGTCAGGATATTACAATTAAAGATAAAACAAAATACTACGTAAAAAACATCGAAAATTTCAACAACTATTCTTCAAATGGATGGAGTTTATTAGAAAAAAAACAATTAAAAGTAATAGCAAAAGCACTAAACATAAATACTGGAGAAGCTCAAAAAATAATAGAAAATACAAGTAGCACAAACCATCCTTCAAATAAAAAAAATACAGATGTTGGTTATATAATGTATAAAATATGTGAACTAGAAGGTTTTCGAAATGGCAATTTTATCTATGATAAACCAGATGATATCCTTTATTTGATGTATGTGCCTAACGAATTAAACATACACTTGCCACCAGACAAACTAGCTGAAAATGGAAAAGGCTTTTATCAAGTAACTAGAAAAGAGTCCGTTTCAATTACTCCATTATCCTCAGATTATTACAAACCATCAGGTTCTTTAAAAGACGAAAATTATTCATTTGGTTTTATATTTGGACCAAAAGGCAATGATTCATTAGTTGTACAAAAAGTAATAAAATCTAGTCCTGCAGAAAAAGCAGGGCTAAAAATCAATGATGTAATTATTGAGTTTAACGGCCAAAATGTTAAACAGGCATCAAAAAAGAATGCTCTGAAACTATTTAAAGAAAGTTCGTTTTTAAATAACACATTTAAATTACTTCGTAACAACAGTTTTCAAACAATTTCTATAGATAAAACAAACGCAAAAACCTTAGAATATGTTTGCATATCTACTAATTGTGATAATGGCGATTGCATAATTGAGCATATAAATGGCTATAAAATAAGCGGAAAATGCAAAGACGGAGTTATTATAGGCAATGCAAAATTTACAGCTGAGGATGGCTTTGAGTTTTATGATGGTGCTGTAAGAAAATTAGACAGCAGGTTTAATAATTATATTTATATTTTTAATGGATTTGGGAAAGAAAAATTTAAGAATGGTAATAGTTTTGAAGGCAATTATGTAAATGGTAAAAAAGATGGAAATGGCGTGCTTACTTTTGCTGATGGAACACAAAAGAAAGGAATCTGGAAAAATGATAACTATTATGATGATATAAGTATTGGTTTTGCCAATGATAGATTTTTAATAAAAAACAATCGCGCTTATTTACACCATCTAAATTCTGATTTTAAATCAAAAATGGTTGATGTAACAGATGTTGAAAAAAAGAAAACGATGAGCCAATACAAGCTTACCGAAACAGAGATTGATAAATTGTTTGCGCTGTGCGATATGAAATATAAACCAGCACATCTAAATACCCCTCAAAAAATTAGAACAATTATTGATCAATATCAAAAAACCAAACCATACGAAGTCTATTTTGTTGCACAAATTTATGGTACTGATAAGGAAACCTATTATATTATATATTTACCAACTGCCTATAATACATGGTTACCACAAGGTGTTGCCTTCGAAGTGCCAGATGGTTTGTACTTTTGTGTACCTGCCTCTGTAGTTCACTTTATAGATTACTATAATTACGAGTCTGTTTTAGCTAAACAGAGAGGTGAAGAAGAACAAAAAAAGAGAGACCAAGAACAAGCTGAATTAAATTCAAAACAATATGAATGGGCAGCAAAAAATAAATACAAAGGTGTGCTAATGATTCAGTATAAGCCAAATAAAGGTGAAGAATTGGTTCGTGTGGTAACCATTTTTGGTCCACCAAATCAAATGTTCACTGAACAAGACAGAATCATTGTTGAAGATAAATATCAATCTGCTGAGTGGAAAGTTAATACTTCACAGTTTAACGAAAACATGACTATATCTCAGGCTACAAAATACTTAACTGAAACTAAAAACTATGATCCTTCATCTATAAAAAATGATTATTCTTATACCATTCCTGAAAGAGTCTCTAAATCATATACTGAGGAATTGAAAAAAAATGATGCTCAATTAGCCAAGAACCAACAAGAATTAGATAAACTCTACAAAGAAATGAAGGAAGATAGAACCGAGGAGAAAGCCGCTTTAACAAAAAAGGCTATGAATGCTATCTTAATTAGTAATATAAAAACAATTCCAGCTGATACAAAAGTTGAAATAATTGACATTGGTTCTACAGATAAATACTACCAAGAAAATAAAAAATTTATAGGAAAAAAAGGAATAACCATTGGAACATTAAACGAAAACGAAGATGGCACATTTTATGGCATTATACAGTTTTCTGACGAAAAATATTCTACAATTTTCTATAACGTAAAGGTGAAATTGTAAACTTATATTATTATTCCAAATAATAAAATCTGAATTTACACAACATAAAATGTTATTATAAAACATTTTAAGGCAAATCATAAATCCATATAAATATGGATAGTAAAATGAATAATATTATTGATAAACTGCTAAACCTTAATTATTAATTTTGGAATATTAATCCTAACTTTTATTACAATGAAAAAAATTTACTTAACAATTTTATGTGCAACTAGTTTTGTATTAGTTAGCCAACCCAGCATTGAATTAGTAAAACAATTTAAGTCTATAGCTCTGTTAACTCAACTTAATGATAAACTAATTTTCAGTGCATCAACAACCTCTATTGATAATGAGCTTTGGCAAAGTGATGGAACTACAGCTGGAACAACTCTATTAAAAGACATTAATGTTGGTACCAGTGGAAGTTCTCCGTCATTGTTAAAAAAAGCACTTGGCAAAGTATTCTTTTATGCTTCAGACCCTTCGATTTCGGTAAACAGAGGGCTATATGTTACTGATGGAACAAGTGCTGGTACAATACGCCTAGCAAATGCAACAAACTCAAATACTGTATTTGGTGGGAGTTTTAATGGTGTTGAATGTAACGGAAAATTTATTTATGAGGCACATACAACAGCAGAAGGCATTGAAATGTGGGTAACTGATGGCACAGTATCAGGAACACAACTTTTAAAAGATATTAATCCAGGACCTGCAAATGGAATACCTGTGTTTTTTGGTTTATCGCAAAATATAGTTACTGTAATTGGTACAAAATTATACTTTTTAGCAAACGATGGTGTTAATGGAGAAGAACTATGGGTTACAGACGGTACTATAGCGGGTACTCACATGGTAAAAGATATTAATGTTGGTTCGGGAAACGGCATAAATCATGGTTCGGGCGAAGCAACATTTGGTGAATTATTTGGTGAATTATATTTTAATGCAAAAGATGCTTCTGGAAATCAATACTTGTATAAAACGGATGGAACATCTGCCGGTACTGTTTTATTAAGCACAACAGCTAAAATACCAAGCTACTTTAAAAAATATAGTAATAAATTGTACTTTTTTGCTAGTAGCAATTTAGGTCGCGAATTATGGTCAACAGATGGGACTGTAACCGGTACACAAATGGTAAAAGATATTAATGTTGGTGGCAGTACAAGTTCATGTATAGTATATATGTCCACAAAACTACACGACATAGATGGAAAACTGTACTTTAAAGCTTCAAATGGCTCAGCAAATGGGGTTGAACTTTGGAAAACAGATGGCACAAATGCAGGTACAACTATGGCATTTGATTATACAGGTGATTGGAATAGTAGCTATTATGATATTGATCCTTTTCAAATTGGTTCAGATTACTATTACTGGGATGGTCAAAATACATTTGATAGAGTGTTGCTAAAACTTAATGTAACAACTAATACCGTTACAGTTGTAAAAGATATTACTACAGGCACAAGAAAACCAACCTTTGCATTTAACTCAACTGGAGAATCATTTCATACTGTTTTGGGAGTTAATTGTTTTAGTGCAATTGATACATCATTTGCAGGAAGTGATAAGGATGTTTGGGTTACTGATGGTACCACTTTAGGAACACAACGTTTGTCTTATTCTGGTGATGTAAACACATCTACTTGGATTGAAGATATGCAAGTTTTTAATAGTGAAGTGTTTTTTATATCAGATTATTTAGGTTCAAGTCAAAATAGCTTGTACAAAATTTCTGGACTTCCAGTTAGTTTAAACGACATCCATAATCAATTTAATTTATTCTCAGTTTACCCAAATCCAGCAAAGGAAATATTAAATATTAAATTTAATCCAGAAAAAAATGACCCAATTCAAATAACTATAACAAACCTTTTAGGTGAAATTATTAGTTCAAATACATTTGAGGATAATAAAAACATTACAATTAACACTTCGCAATTAAACAGTGGTGTTTATTTTGTAACGGTTGAAAATAAAGGAGCAA
>CALMMX010000342.1 GCA_937868545.1 uncultured Bacteroidota bacterium | reverse complement strand
TTAAATAATTTGTAGCCTTTGCAATTGTTTGATTAGCTGCATTTGATAAAAATGGTTGACCACCCGAAACCTTTGGATAAGAATTTACAACAGCATCAACCGTTTTAGTGAAATTAGATTGATTGATTCCAAATTTTTTGAGCATAAATGGCGTAACATTATCATCTATTTCTAAAATGGCCTTTAAAATATGACCATTTTCAATTGCCTGATTGCCATTGGCAGATGCAATTTGAATGGCTTGTTGAATTGCTTCTTGTGATTGAATGGTGAAATTATTAAAATTCATAATATGTGATTTATTTGGTTTTACTAATCAAGCTCAAAACTCAATCCAATTGAAAATAACTGAAAATATAGCATAAAAACTTTGGTTTTATTGACGGTTTGTCCTATTTCTCTAACTTTTCATGACTTTTCGACTTAACATTTTTTTAGAATCTAGCTATAAAATACTTATTAAATAATACCTACTTTCACTTAAAATAAAACACTATGAAAACTCTATTTACATTTCTTAGCATCCTAATAACTTTTTTTTCATTTGCACAACAACCTGCGCTTAACCCTGTTACTTGGAAAGCAACCTACTCACCTTTGCCAAGTTTAGAAGGTGAAATTATTATTACAGCAACAATTGATGATAAATGGCACATTTATTCACAACGTCCAACTGATGCCGGACCAATTCCTACATCGTTTAGCATTACTCCAAATAAGAATATAGAATTACTAGGAAAAGTAGAAGAAACTAATGCTCACGAAGAATATGTAAAAGCGTTTGAAGCTAACGTTTATGTGTTTGATAAAAATGCTGTGTTTAAACAAAAAATTAAACGCCATACTAAAGATGAGATTAAAATAAAAATAACGCTGGAATATATGACTTGCAACGATATGCAATGCTTACCTCCAAAAATTGTTGAATTAGAATTAGTAATTCCTTCCACCTCAATTGTAAAAAAATAGGGGTTTAGGAATTGAATAATGACAAATTTTAAATAGTATTCTTAAACATTATTTTTAAAAAATTTAAATTAATTTCGCACATCAAATCATCTTTTATGCTAAAAAAAATATCTCTTTTCATTTTATTAATATCTCTTGGATTATCAACAACTAAAGCCCAAGATAATCCAGTACACATTAAATTATCTAATAAAAAGGTTTCTGCATGTGAATATGATTTAATTTTTACAGCAAGTATTGATGAACCTTGGCACATGTATTCATTAAATAAGTTAGCTGATGATGGTCCAAATCCAACCGTATTTACATTTAAAAAATCTGCCGACTATGAACTTGTAGGGAAAGTAAAACAAGGAGCTCCATTAAAAGAATTTGATAAAGTATTTGAAATGAATGTTGAATACTTTAAGCATACCGCAACATTTACTCAACGTGTAAAATTATTAACTGATAAAAAAGTAAGTATAAAAGGTAAATATGAATACCAAGCTTGTACTGAAGAAAAGTGTATTTTTCCACCAGCAGATGATTTTAGTTTTGATGTTACGGGTAGCGCAGAGTGCTTAACGAATGGTACCGGAGTAAAATTAATCCCAGTGACAGCAACTAATACTGCACAAACAGACTCTGTGACCATTAAAGATTCAATTGCATTAACAAATGTAGTAGATAACAAAATAAATCCTAACCAACCAGAATTAAAAACAGGGACAAATGCAACACCAGGAAAAACAGAAAATAAAGCTTGGTGGGCCATATTTATTGCAGGTTTTTTAGGTGGTTTAACTGCTTTACTTACTCCTTGTGTATTTCCAATGATTCCAATGAATGTTAGTTTTTTCACAAAACAAAGTAAAACTAAATCACAAGGAATTAAAAATGCCTTTTTATTTTCAATCTCAATTATAGTATTATATGTTGCATTAGGATTAGGAGTAACCTTAATATTTGGCGCTGGAGCTTTACACTCCTTATCTACAAATGTATGGTTTAACTTAGCATTTTTTGTGTTATTACTGGTATTTGCCATGTCATTTTTAGGAGCATTTGAAATTACTATACCAAGTTCATTTGTAAATAAAATAGATGCAAAATCTGATAAAGGCGGTTACATTGGAATTTTCTTTATGGCGTTTACATTAGTATTAGTTTCATTTTCATGTACTGGTCCCATTATTGGAACTTTATTAGTTGAAGCTGCAACAAGCGTATCTGGTCCTTTTTGGGGCATGCTCGGTTTTTCTGTTGCACTTGCTTTACCATTTGGATTATTTGCAGCATTCCCAGGTTGGTTAAATTCATTGCCACAATCAGGAGGATGGTTAAACACAGTAAAAGTAACTTTAGGCTTTTTAGAACTTGCATTGGCCTTAAAATTTGCTTCAAATGCTGATTTAGTTGTACAAGCAGGAATATTGAATAGAGAAGTATTTGTGGGGCTATGGATTGCCATATTTGCATTATTAACTTTATACTTATTGGGTGTATTTAAAACATCTCATGATAGTGATGTTAAATATGTTTCTGTTGGAAGATTATTTGTTGCAATTACTTCATTTTTTGTAACTATATATTTAATTCCAGGATTATGGGGAGCTCCTTTAAAATTATTTAGTGGAATTTTACCACCATTAGAATATTCTGAATCACCACATGGATTTGGAGGTTCGGCTGGAAATACAAATACACCAGCAGTTCCTAAAGATGCGGAGTTTGAAAAATACATGGAAGTAAATAAAAATGGAATTATTCATTTTAAAAATGATTACGAACATGCTTTAGCGTATGCTAAAAAAGTTGGCAAGCCATTACTTATTGATTTCACTGGACATGCTTGTGCCAATTGCAGAAAAACAGAAGATTATGTTTGGCCTGATGCAGAAGTAACTAAACGACTAAATAATAATGTAGTATTAGTTTCATTGTATGTTGATGATAAAAGAGCTTTAGATCCTAAAGATTATATGAAAGTACAATGGTACGGTAAAGAAAGAGAAATTACTGATATTGGAGATAAATTTAAATATTTAGAAGAAACCATTTATGGTTCAAGTACTCAACCATTATATGTGCTAGTTGACAGCAATGAAAAATTACTTAATCAAGTAAGAGGTTATGACCCTAGTATACCAGATTACATTAAATGGTTAGATGACGGAATTTCTAAATACAAAAAATAATTAAATGCGTTTTGTAATTCAACGAGTTACTGAAGCTTCTGTAACTATTAACACTTTAAAGCATTCAGAAATTGAACAAGGTTTTTTAGTACTAGTAGGCATTGAAGAATTAGACACCAAAGAAGATGCAGAATGGTTATGCCAAAAGCTGATTGGATTACGTATTTTTTCTGATACAGAAGGTAAAATGAATTTATCATTAAAAGATATTAATGGTGATATTTTACTTGTTTCTCAATTTACGTTATTTGCATCTACAAAAAAAGGCAACAGACCATCATTTATAAAATCAGCAAAGCCCGAAATAGCTATTCCTTTATATGAGTATTGCATTTCACTATTAACTCAACTACTCGAAAAACCTATAAAAACTGGTATTTTTGGGGCAGATATGAAAATTTCATTAGTTAACGATGGGCCAGTAACTATTTTGATAGACAGTAAAAATAAGGAGTAAAATAAATCTCTTGATAATTTTACAAAATTTAAGTACCTTTAATTAAACCTTAAATATTTATAACTATGAAAAAAACTTTACTATTTGCTTCATTATTAATTGGCGGCATGTTTCAAACTCAAGCTCAATGCACTATTTCTCCTTCATGCTCAACAGGAACAATTGGCTATTGCACAACACCTGTAGAAAACACTAGCTTACCAGCTGCAACTGTAGGAACACCTTATAGCACAGTTATTCAAGTAAGTATTGGCTCTTCTGTTGGTGGATTTGCAACCATTACTTCAGGTACATTAGTTTCTGTTACAGGATTACCTGCAGGTATGGGCTATTCCATAAACCCTACTAGTGGTATTTTACCTGCTAACTCTAACGCTTGTGTTTTAATAGCTGGAACTCCATCTGCAGGATCTGCAGGAAACTATACGGTAGTTGCAAGTGTTGGCATTACAACGTCTTTTGGTACATTTCCACCAGCAACTGTTTCTTGGTTTTTAACAGTAAATCCAAGTGGAACAACTGGTTTGTTAAATTATGAAGTTACTAGAAGCTTATTTATTTCACCAAACCCAGCATCAACCGATTTATTTTTGAGCTCTGAAAATAATATTGGAAAAGTAAATATTATTGATGCATTAGGAAAAATAGTTTTAACTCATGATGCAAGTAATATGCAAGAGTCATCTATCAATATTCAAAATTTAAACAAAGGAGTTTATTTTGTTCAAATAAATGATGGTTCAAAAATGATTACTAAAAAATTCATCAAGGATTAATTAATATCTTTACTAAACAAAAATGCCTTTAATTACAAATAATTAAAGGCATTTTTTTATACTTTATTTTATAAACCATATTCTCTTCTCCGTTTAAATAAACCGTCGCTAAGTGAGATAAATTTCAAATAAATTTCAAATCCTCCAACCGTTTTAGAAACTTGTCTATACTGTGATATATTCATATCATAAGATAAACCAATGGCATATTTACCCATATCTAAATTTATTTGTGGCACAATTGCATCTTTTACTCTATAATAAAGCCCAAAATTAATTCCTCTTTCATGATTAATTCCAGTAATTTTCGTTGCATTTTTTAATCTATACCTTATAAAAGTTCCAATATTAATTTCACTTGCAGATGCTTGACTCAAATAAATTACACTAGGTAAAAAAGAAATTTTTGAATCTTTAATTTCAATTTTTGCTTGTACATTTCCAGTAAATCTAATTGGCAATTTATAATTAGAACCATTAGTATAATATAGTACTGGCTTGTTTATATGATGTGCGGCTCCTCCAATTTTTAGAGTAAACATTTTATCTCTCACAATTCCAATTTTTGCATTTGAAAATTCATAATTAAAACCAACACCAGCATCTAAATTTGCATGTGTTATAAATGGATTAACTTCACCATTTGCCAAAGAATTATCAATATCCTTGCCGTTAAATTGATTTCCAAAGGTAAGTGCAGAAAAATTTGCTGTACTTTGGTTATACCCAACGTATGCTGCACCAGCCATTTTACTTTTTTTGCTCAGCTTAACAATAGCACTTAAATGAAATTGCGCTTGAGTACTTCCTATTTTAGCTACTCCAGCTTTATCATTAAACACATACATTCCTAAACCTAAATATCCTTTACCCTTCCTTGTTTTTAATGTAACAGCATCAACAGAAACTGCCATTGTTTGAAATGCATTACCCATTGATGCCCATTGATTTCTGTAATTTGCAATTGCTCTAAAATACCCGTCGAAAGAGCCTGCATTTGCAGGATTTAACCATAAGGGTGATTCTTGAATTTGAGAAAAATGAATATCTTGAGCATAAATACTTCTATTACAAAATAGGCACGTTAAAATGCATAAATAGAATTTAATATTTGAAAATACACTCATTATCTTACAAGAGTTATATTTCCTTTTTTTATTTTTTCTTCGCCTGCTAAATTTGTATACTTTATTAAGTAAGCGTAAACTCCAGTTTGAGCTTCCTGTCCTTTGTATGTTCCATCCCAACCCTTTGTTGAATCAGTAGAACTATAAACTAATTGTCCCCAACGATTCCAAATTTCAATAGATAGTGATTTAATATATTTGGTACCAAGCGGAAATAATACATCGTTTCTATTATCTCCATTTGGAGAAAATGCAGTTGGAAAAATTACATCAGATGATTTTTCGACATAATGTGCAATAACATTTTCAGTAGTAGTTAAATTAATAGAAACACTGTCATTCTTATCATTTGGCGAAGGTGTATGATTTTGAAATTCCCAATAATCAAATTTATATATACTTGTATCTAAGCAATGTTCTTTAAAACTCAAAGTTACATTCCCAAAATAATTTCCGCGCCAAATATAAGTTGGCAACCATATTGTATTTAATTTTACTTCACCAGCGCCTGGAGGGTCAACATCTACAGTAATTTGATAAGGACCAGTTACATCATAGCAATCTTTTATTTTAGATTCAATGTAAGAACAACGCTGTTGAATTTTGCTTTGCAAAGTATCCATATTTCTATTCCAGTCAGCTAATGTGTTTCCAGAACCCCATTTTGTAATATGACGAGGCATTTCTGGAGTTAGTATATTTTTAAAATGATTAAAATGATCCATTATACTATCACACTTAAAGGCAGTGTTAAGTAAATCTGCATAACGGTTTATGTATAATGATTTAAATGCTGGATTAGTCATTAACTTTGAAAGAATATCAGCATGCCCCATATCTGGACCTGCATTAGCAAAAGTGTTTTCATAAGCACATGGATCTGCAGTCATACCTGTAGTGGGGATACCAGAAAAATTCTCTCCCAAATCATACACATTATCCATGTCCCACATCCAATATTTCCACTTCCTCTCAGAACCTTGTGTAGCCCTACCTCTCCACCAAGCAGAATTCCAATTAATGAAATCAGTATTTACTACATATGAATTATAAATCATATAATCTATACTACTTGAAAAATTTAATCGATCTTGAACATAAGTATAATTAGCAGGAATCAACATTGAATTTGTCATTACGAAATTGTATAAGCTATTCCAATCAACATTGCTACCATTTCTAATTTGCAAGCCACCCCAAAATGCAAGGTTATCAATACTATCACCAGGTTGCTTATAATAATGATCTGTATATTCTTCAGAAAAAGGTTCTCTTAATTCATAAATACCCCAGTATTGACCATTAACAAAAGTTATAACGTGCTTATTTCTTCTTCCATCCAAATTAAGGCCTTTTCTATAGGCATAGGTTTGCACAAATGCATCACGCATATGACAAGACTTGCTAGGTTTATCTCCAGGAAAATTATCAGAAGCGCCAGCTTTTAACATTACATGTACATATTCTTTTCTATTGCTCTGCCCTTGTTTCCAATCACTAAAAAATTTATGTTTTAAGGCGTTATTATAGCCATAATCATCCTTTGTTTCAAAATCAATTCCTCTTTGATCATAAGCCCAAGAATCATTTCCATGTTTATTTGACAATCCATAAGTTTCCGTTTGAAAAAGTGAATTTTCGAAATACTCAAAATGAGTTCGAGGTTTGCTCATTGTACCTCCAAATAGATTATTTAATGCAGTACCGCCACTTATTGAAACTACACCATATTGACCATTAATTGTTTCATTTATGAAATAGGTATTAGTTTCCATAAAACTATTTAATATAGTTGGACTTGAACTTATACTAATTGCCCTTAATACTTTAGTACTTGAAATAGTTACTGGTGCCGTATAAAGCGTTGATGCTGCAGTAGGCTCAGAACCATCTGTAGTGTAATAAATTGATATGCCTGCTGATGCAAGAACTGATATATTAATTGTTTGTGAACCACTATAAAAACCAGCAGGTAAACTAAACAGAGGTGTTGGGGCATAATCTAAAAAAGATGTGCCACTATTAGTAAGATTTGGTGTTGGCGTTGTAAAAATTTTCCAAGTTGCAGCCCCATCAGGAAAACGACCTCTTGAATGACTAGATTGGGTTTTTCTTAATTGCAATGAATCAATAATAACACCCGCATTACTCATAACTATCCAATCTCCTTTGCATTGAGAAAGTGTGAAATTAGTATGGATATGCCCTGCAACATTTGCAGGTGCACCTTTTCCACTGCACCAAATTCTTAAAAAACCATTAGCGGGAACAAGTGTACCAGCAGGAAATTCATATTTATCTGGATTTGAATTATTATCCGATAAGTTCCAACCACCAATATTTACAGCACTTGCAGTTGAATTATACAATTCTACCCAATCGGGCTTATTACCTTGATTATCGGTAAAAGTAGTACCTCCAAGTCCTATTAACGAATTTGAAACAGAATATTCATTAATTTTTATTTGTGAATAAAAAGTACAATAAAGAAAAAAAAATACGATAGAATAAATAAACTTTAAATGCATTTTAATAGAATATTGAGTTCTAATATAGCAAAAAAATATACCAATAAAAAAACCTAAATATTCCATTTATCATAATGCTATTGCACTTCTGTTAACTATTTTTTAAGAATTCGTGAAAAATAAAAAAACAACATATAACTATCTGAGTTATCTTTAAACTTTATTAAAAGAGATCCATTGAAGGTTAAATAAACTATGAGTGATAAAATTCAACACGAGTGCGGAGTAGCTTTAATTAGATTACTAAAACCCCTAGATTTTTATAAGCAAAAATACGGCAGCAGTAGATACGGTTTACATAAAATGTATCAGCTCATGGATAAAATGATTAACCGTGGACAAGATGGTGCTGGTATTGCAACAGTAAAATTAAATACAGAAGCTGGCACTAATTATATTGATAGATTAAGGAGTATTGAACCAAAAGCAACTCAAGATATTTTTTCGCAGGTAAATGATTTATACATAAATGCAAAACTTAAAAATCCTGAAAAATATAATGATATAGAATGGCAAAAGAAAAACATTCCATTTATGGGAGAGTTAATTATGGGTCATTTACGTTATGGTACTTTTGGAGGGAACACAATTCATAGTTGCCATCCATTTAGAAGACAAAATAATTGGAAAGCTCGTAATTTATTAGTTGCTGGAAATTTTAACTTAACCAATGTAGATGAACTGCTTGGACATTTAATTGAACTAGGTCAACATCCTACTGAACGAGCTGATACCATTACCGTAATGGAAAAAATTGGTCATTTTTTAGATAAAGAAAACGACCGTTTATTTAAAATTTATAAAGAAAAAGGATTGACTAATTTTGAAATCTCGAAAGAAATTCAAAAAAATATTGATGTAGTAAATATATTAGTAGAAAGTAGCAAGCGTTGGGATGGTGGTTATGTAATGGCAGGAATGATGGGCCATGGAGATGCATTTGTATTAAGAGATCCAAATGGCATACGCCCAGCCTATGTTTACCAAGATGATGAAGTATTAGTTGTAGCTAGTGAACGACCAGTTATTCAAACCGTATTTAATGTATCTATAGAAAATGTAAAGGAATTAAAACCAGGGCATGCTATAATAGCTAAAATGAATGGTGACATTTCTGAACAAGAAATAATAACTCCATTAGAAAGAAAAGCATGTTCATTTGAACGCATTTATTTTAGTAGAGGTAATGACGCAGATATATATAAAGAACGTCAGTTATTAGGAAGGTATTTGGTGCCACAAGTTTTAAATGCAATAAATTATGATTTAGAAAACACTGTATTTAGTTACATACCAAATACCGCAGAAGTAGCATTTGGTGGTTTAGTAGAAGGTGTTGATGATTACGTAAATAAACTAAAAGCAACTGAAATATTAAAACTTGGTGAAAACATAACAGAGCCAACTCTTAGTAAAATTTTAAATAATCATCCACGCATTCATAAAGTAATATTAAAAGATGCGAAACAACGCACTTTTATAACTGATGACGAAAGTAGAGATAGTTTAGTAAACTTAGTTTACGATATTACATATGAAACAGTAAGAAAAAATATTGACACTTTAGTTGTATTGGATGACAGTATTGTAAGAGGAACTACTTTAAAACAAAGTATTTTAAAAATACTTGACAGATTAAATCCTAAGAAAATTATTATTATTTCATCAGCACCTCAAATTCGTTACCCAGATTGTTACGGAATTGATATGGCTGTTTTAGGGAAATTTGTTGCTTTTGACGCCGCCATAAAACTTATAAAAGAAACTAATAAAGAGAATATTTTAAATAGTCTTTATATTAAAGCTAAAGAAGAATTACTTAAACCAAAAGAAGAACAAGTAAATGTTGTTCAAGAAATTTATAGAACATTTACAAATGAAGAAATTAGTGCAAAGATTGCTGAACTTCTTAAACCAAGTGATTTAAAAGCTGAATTACAAATAATTTACCAAACAATAGAAGGATTACACCAATCTTGCCCAATGAATTTAGGTGATTGGTATTTTACAGGAAACTACCCTACTCCAGGTGGAATTAAGGTAAGTAATAAGGCGTTTGTAAATTATATGGAAGGTAAAAACCAAGGATGTAAGAATGGTATACTTCTACCCAGTATTAATTTAAAATTATAACAGACTTATAAATGAAGTAATTCAATTCTAAAACAATTTTAAAAATATAAATTTTTATAAAAGAAATCTACTAATTAAAAACGTGTGAAAATAAAATTCATACAATAATTAAATCCAGGTAATTTAAAGTGAGAAAGATTTACTTTTTTAGAAAATTTAAAAAGCAGTAATTTGTAATTAGGTAGATTAATTACACTAGACGCTAATTTTTTATCTAAAACACGAAAATCATGTTCGGAAATAGTCTTATTTTTTAATGCAAATATTAATTGTAAATAAGTAGAATATACTGTTCCGCATAACAATCTTTGTAATTTTAATGGCTTAGCATATTCGTAAAATTTACTATAATAAAGTATTGTTGAATTAATACGGTGCTCTATAAATATATATGGTGAATAATTTTTTCTAGCTTCATCAATTCTGTAGTAGCAATCTGGTTCAGAAACAACTAATCTATAATTTTTTGGTTGTGTAAATAAAATACGTGTATGCAATTCCACATCTTGAAAACGGCTAAATGATTCATCGAATCCTTTAAAAGATTTTAAAAAGCTTGCTTTCCAAATTGGCTGTAAAATAGACCAAGGGAGCTTATGTTGCATAAAATCATTAAGTGGCTTATTTGAATTAGGTTTCCAAACATAACTTGAATCACCAATTTTATTTTTAAAAACCCCCATAGAAAACACGCAAAAATCAT
>CALMMX010000341.1 GCA_937868545.1 uncultured Bacteroidota bacterium | reverse complement strand
AAGCTATAAATACTGTTGTGCCAAGACTTAAAAAATGAAATAAATATTCTATTGGGGCCATTAATTTCATGGGAGGTTCTGTAAAATATTTAGCTCGTTCTGTGCCAGCAATGAATAATTTGTATAAACTTTTAAAAAAGAATCCAAAATTAAAAATTAAAATTATTGGGCATTCAAATGGTAGAAATGGTAATGAAAGTGACGAGAGTAATGTTAAGTTTACCTTAGGTAGAGCTAATACAATAAAAATGTTTTTAATTAAACAAGGTATTGATTCAAATAGAATAGAAATTGACGGGAAAGGAGATAGCGAAATGTTATTTGATTCCTTTAAAGGAACTCCAGCTGAACAAGAACAAAATAGAAGAGTTGAAGTTATGGTTTTAGAATTTTAAATTTTAAACGTAAAAAAATTTTCTTTTTGAAAAACATTTATCCTAAAATAATGCACCAAGCATCTTTAATTTTATTACCCTCCAACAACGTTTTTATATAGTTGTGTTTTTCAATTTCATTGTTAAAATTAAAATTATTGGTTGATTTGAATTGGTTGATTTCTTCTTGCGTTGGTAAAATTTCTAAATTACCTAATTGCCCTAAATTATTGCCAGTTAAAACACTACTGTTTCTGTATTCTAAAGGCAAAGCATCAACACCAACACCAATTGTAGTAATTGGTTTTTCAATTTCAAATAAAGCATCTCCATGTGCTCTGCAATACCAGTTTCCACCCATTCTTGCAACTAAATCTATTTTTTGTTGGTCAATAAGTTGGTTGGCACCTAGTACATTTTCGTTAATATGAATTTTTATAATTTCACACATCACTAAATTGCAATTGCCTATTTCTTTTACTTCAAATACTTTACATTCTAATTGCACAGGACTTTCTGCAACCCTCATTGGCCTTACTAATTCTGATGGAATAGGTGTAAAGCCTGCTTTTATAAATTCACTAATACCTTTTTCATAAGGACTACTAGCTAAACTCATTTGTTGAACCATGTTGTAATTCACAATATTAATAACACACTCTGGTACTTCTTTAATATTTAAGTGAGTGTCTTTAGCTTGCCCTGTTCTTCCGCTTAAATTTGGTGAAAATATAGCTATTGGTGGCTTAGCAGAAAATACATTAAAAAAACTAAATGGCGCTAAATTGTGATTACCTGCTGCATCAACTGTACTAGCAAAGCATATAGGGCGTGGACCAACAGCACCTAATAAATATTGATGTAATTGAGGTACTGATAATTCGGAAGGAGTTAGAGATAACATGTTATTTTTATGATTGAGAAATTGATTGTTTTATTTTATCTATTAAATAAGGATGACCTAAAATTTCGCTACATGTAACAACAGAACTTACCGTAACTCCCATAATGCCATGTAAATTAAGGCTTTGTCCAGTTAAAAACAGGTTGCTAACTTTTGTTCGTGGTGTAATAAATGATTTTAAAGGTTCTTTGTAATCTTTAATCACACCGTATAAGGTGCCATCTTTCGAACCTATGTAATCTCTATAAGTAATAGGACTAGCAGTTGTATACGATTGAATTTTTGATCTTAAATTTGGAATACGAGTTTCTAAAATAGATAATATCTTTTCTGCTTTTTCTATTTTAAATGCTTCATAATCGTCTCCTCTGTAATTAATGTTATTAGGAATTATACTTTTTGTATGTGCCCATTTCGAAACCTCTTCGTATCGCATATAAGCCATTGCCGTGAAGTTTTCTGTAAAATTAGGGTGTTTAGAAGATGTAGTACCAAATACACCAATGGTTTCTGGCCATGTTTCTTGTGTGTATTTCGGTCCCGACCAAATATCGGGCTGTGTGCAATGGTAAATATTATGATTTAGATGCGGGAAGCTATTTGGTTTCATAACGACATTAATTAAAAATGAGGAAATTGTGTTTTCTAAACCTTTTATCCTGTTTTTATATGCTGGCCTCATTTGTGAGCCATCTACCATATCAATTGTTTTAGCAAGTTCAATTCCAGAAATAAATAGTTTACCTTCAATAATTTCGCCATTGGTAAGTTCAACGGCTTCAATTTCACTGCCTTTAAAAATAAATTTAGAAGCTTCGCTATAGTTAAAAATCTCACCACCTAAATTTTTAATATTTTTACTCATTATTCGAGCAATTTGTGAACTACCATCAACACACCTGTAAGAACTTTCAATGTAGGAATTAACAACTAATGCATGCACATAAAATGGAGTTCTTCCTTCCATTCCAGCATACAACATATTACTTCCACCAATTACTTGTTGTAATTTTTTATCAGAAAATATACTGTTTACAACAGTTTTAGAGTCTACCTCTAAAAACCAAGCGCTTGTTAAATCTTTTTTTTCCGACGAAATGTTAAATAGTGGAAATGCAGCACAAACTTCTTTTACTTTATCTATATAAATTTTTAAAGCAGCTCTTTCATGAGGGAATATTTCAGCTAGTTTTTCAATAAAATTATCATAACCTTGAGCGTGTGGGTAAACTTTATCATCATTACTAAATGAAATAAGATCATAACCATCTTCATCTAATTTTTGAAGTTTTAATTCTTGCATTAGATTAAAATATTTAAAGTATAAATTTAAATTTTGCCCTTCTGCAAGCCCACCTAAGTAATGCACGCCTGTGTCAAATATTGCTTTTTCTCTACTGTAAATTTGTAATGATCCACCAATTTGTCGGTTCTTTTCAAGTACACATACTTTCATCCCTTCTTTTGCTAGAATATACGCTGAGCATAAGCCACCAAAACCACTTCCAATAATTACTGCGTCATAAGTCATATGTTAAATTTCTTGGTTTAACTTTTAAGAGATTTTTTATTTTTTTAACAGCTGTTTATTGTAATAAATAATCACTTCAAGTATAAGAATTTTATTATAATTTTTTATTACTTTTAAAGGATAATTAAAAATATGATTAGGTTATTAGCATTTTACTTTTGTGCATTTTTTTTATTTTTTGCAAATGCAATAACTGCACAAAATTATACTATTAGTGGCAAAGTGTTCGACTCAGAAACAAAGGAGCCTTTGCCATTTGTTCCAGTTATGCTAAAAGGCACAACTATTGGTGCAACTACCGATTTTGATGGTAATTTTTCAATATCTACTTCTAAACCTGCCGATTCGGCCATTTGTTCATATGTGGGTTATAAAAAATTAACCAGATACATTAAAAGTGGAGAAAGTCAGGTGGTTAATTTTCCTATGATTGCCGAAGGTTATAACTTAAGCGAGGTGGTTGTAAAAGCTGGTGAAAATCCAGCATGGCGTATCATTAGAAATGTAATTGCTAATAAGGAAGTAAATAATAAACGTAAGCTAGATGCTTATCAATATGAAAGTTATAATAAGGTTGAGTTTGATTTAAGCCGTATTCCAAAAGAAATGCGAGAAAAGAAAATGTTTAAACCTATTGCTTTTGTTTTTGATAATGTTGATAGCGTAAACTCAGGAGAAAAACCTTCTTTACCTATATTTATTACTGAATCAATTTCAAAATTGTATTATAGAAGTAACCCAAGTTTAAAGAAAGAGGTTATAAAAGCCAGTAAAATTACAGGAATTGAAAATCCTAGTATTTCTTCTATTATGGGTGATATGTACCAAAATGTAAATGTTTATGATAATAATATTTTAGTATTTGGAAAAGATTTTGCAAGCCCCATTTCGGATAACGGTTTTTTTTATTATAAATATTATTTAGAAGATAGTGTATATATTGGAAGTACACGATGTTACCAAATTCGTTTTAAATCTAAACGCCCACAAGAGCTTTGTTTTAGTGGTAATATGTGGATAGCTGATTCTACATGGGCTATTAAACGTTTGGAAATGTCTATTCCAAAAGATGCAAATATTAACTTTATTAATACAGCAAATATTGTTCAGGAATTTTCAAGAGTGGATAGTACTTGGATGCTAAGTAAAGATCGTTTAGTTATTGATTTTGCTATGAATGCAAAGCAAGTTGGTGTTTATGGTAGAAAAACAACATCTTATAAAAACTTTAAAATTAATGAGCCAAAAGAAGTGAAGTTTTATGAACTTGGTGATAAAATTATTGTTGAGGATTCTGCGTCAAAAAAAACGGATGCCTTTTGGGATGCTAATAGGCATGATAGTTTATCATCACGCGAAAAGAAAATTTATCATATGATTGATACAATTAAAACACTTCCTGTTTACAGAACGTGGGTTGATATATTAACCATTTTTGTTTCAGGTTATAAAGTGGTAAATAATTTTGAAATTGGCCCCTATTTTAATTTATTGAGTTATAACAGAATTGAAGGACCTCGTGTTAGATTTGGAGGAAGAACAAGTAGTAAGTTTAGCAGGTGGTATGAATTGCAAGGATATGTAGCCTACGGTTTTAAAGATGAAAAGTTTAAATATAGTTTAGGATTTAAAACATTTATATCAAAAAAGCCACATCGCCAATTAGTTGGTATGACATACAAAAGCGATTATCAAATTTTAGGACAAAGTCAAAATGGATTTTCTCAGGATAACTTATTTGCTTCATTATTTAGAACAAGTCCTTTAACTAATTTAACTAGAGTTGATAATACAGAGGCATGGTATGAAAGAGAGTGGATGGAAGGCTTAACATCTAAGGTTGTCATTTCTGGAAGAACTATAACGCCATTACTAGTTAACAGTTATACTTATTATAAAAAAGATGGCAGTATTGCTACCAAGGAAAATATTAGAAATACAGAGGTGCGTTTAAATGTGCGTTTTGCTTATAAAGAAAAATATATTAATGGAGATTTTAGTCGGATTAGCTTAGGAACAAAATGGCCAGTAATGCAGTTTAATTATGCTAAATCTCTTCAAAATGCATTTCAAGGCGAATATGATTATCAAAAGGTTGTGTTAAATGTGAGCGATAGAGTACGTTTAATTTCATTGTTGGGGTATACTGATTATATTGTTGAAGCAGGGAAAATATTTGGTACTTTACCTTATCCATTAATGGAATTACATGGTGGTAATGAAACTTATGTATATGATTATATGGCTTATAATATGATGAAATATTATGAGTTTACAAGTGATCAATATGCTTCAGTTGGAGTTTTTCATCATTTTGAGGGGATATTTTTTAATAAAATCCCTTTAGTGAAAAAATTAAAATGGCGTGAAGTTGTAACTTGTAAAGCTTTATGGGGAAGTGTGAATGATAAAAATAGAAATGCTTTAATTTTTCCAACCACCTTAAGTGCACTAGGTAATGAACCTTATGTTGAGGTTAGTGCGGGGATAGAAAATATTTTTAAAGTGTTTAGAGTTGATGCATTATGGCGCTCTACCTATTTAAGGCCTAGAGCTATTGATAATTTTGGAGTTAAAGTTGGCTTTCAACTCGCGTTTTAACTTCTTATGTATGGCAGCAAATTATTTAGTTTGGAAAATTGATAACAATCATTCCGATTCAAATTATAAAATCATTCCAAAAGAAAAGGAATATGAAATTCCTCATGAAGTTGAGGTTGGCATATATCTCAATCATTCAATACTCTTTGGTGAGATAGTTGGTTTAAAAATGGAAGAATTGCTATGGGTAGTAGATATGCTGCATAGAGTAGGACAAGATTTAGAAGAGGATTTAGGTGAACAATACAATGGTGTGCCTATAATTACTGAAATAGCAGAAAAAGCCTTAAAAGAAATTGAATTAGTTTATAATGAGCTGAATCAGGCAGTTGATGCCAATGCTCGACCTTTGGATACACTAAATGGTCATCTGCTAAAAAAATCTCCTAGTATTGGAGTTGACGAAGAAGGTAGATTGTTTTTTCATAGTCACCATATGTATTTATTTGATTTACTTGAAGTTCAAATTAGGATAATGGAATTAATTAGATATGCATTTAAAGAAAATGTTTTGTTGCGTCAATTTTAAGTACTCCATAAATAATTAATTTTTTATAATGTTATTTTTGCATTTTTTTGTCATAATACTTCGCAATTCTTTGGCTATATTTGATTGATATTAATTTACTGCTATGATACTGCGTTCAGAAAATCTGGTTAAAAAATATAAAAATCGTACCGTTGCTAATAATGTAAGTGTACAAGTTGAGCAAGGTGAAATTGTTGGTTTACTTGGTCCAAATGGTGCTGGTAAAACCACTTCGTTTTATATGATTGTGGGAATGGTAAAGCCAAATTCTGGAAAAATATATTTAGATGATAGAGATATTACCGCTGAACCAATGTATCGAAGGGCGCAGTTAGGCGTTGGATATTTACCTCAAGAAGCATCAGTATTTAGGAAATTAAGTATTGAAGATAATTTGCGTGCAGTGTTGGAAATGACAAAGCTCACAAAGGCGGAACAAAGTAAAAAAGTAGAAAGCTTGTTGGATGAATTTGCTTTACATCATGTTCGTAAAAATTTAGGAGATCAGCTTTCTGGTGGAGAACGTAGAAGAACTGAAATTGCAAGGGCTTTAGCAACCGACCCAAAATTTATTTTATTGGATGAACCCTTTGCTGGCGTTGATCCTATTGCAGTAGAAGATATACAAAGTGTAGTTCGTAAGTTAAAAGATAAAAATATTGGTATTT
>CALMMX010000340.1 GCA_937868545.1 uncultured Bacteroidota bacterium | reverse complement strand
ACTTCGCAATTAAACAGTGGTGTTTATTTTGTAACGGTTGAAAATAAAGGAGCAAAGAGTACTCAAAAAATAGTTATAGAATAATCGTTAAAAATTAGAGTATCACATTTAATTTAACACAACCATGAAATACCTTTATCTATTTGCACTTAGCATCATAACCACAGGTTATAATGCACAAACAAAACCAGTGTTTTCAATAACTCCAACTAAAAATATTAGTTGTGCGATGCCTTCATTAATTAATGGTAAATTTTACTTTGCTGGTAACGATCCTTCTGTTTCGGGCCAAGGTGTTGAATTGTTTTCGAGCGATAGCACAGAGGCAGGTACTTTGCTTACAAAAGATATTTATTCAACACCATTTTTTGGTTCAAATCCAGAAAAATTTACAAAACTAAACAGTACACAAGCAGTATTTTGGGCACAAGATGCAAGCAATGGAAAAGAATTATGGGTAACTGATGGAACAAATTCTGGAACTAATTTAGTTAAAGATATTACTCCTGGGTCTTCGAACAATGCTTATGATTATTTCATTAATGTAGGAAGTGCAGTTTATTTTATGGCTAATAACGGAACCAATGGTTTTGAGTTATGGAAAACTGATGGAACAAACAGTGGAACAAATATGATTAAAGACATCAATCCATCAGGCAATGGCATGGATTTACCAGCAACCGTTTATTCTTTTATATATTATGGAAAATGTATTGCCAACATAGGCTCTACTGTTTTTTTTGTTGCAAATGATGGCTCTACTGGTTTTGAATTATGGAAAACTGATGGAACTAGTTCAGGAACAACGTTAGTAAAAGATATTTATACAGGGTCTAATTCTTCTAAACCCAATAATTTTATTGTAGTAAATGGTGTTTTGTATTTTTCGGCAACTACTAATGCCGAAGGAACTGAATTATGGAAATCTGATGGAACAACTGCAGGTACAGTTTTAGTGAAAGATTTGTCTCCACTATTTGCTTCTAATACTAACCCTAAATATTTAGTTAGTTTAAACAACAAAATTTATTTTTCTGGAACAATTGATAGTAAATCAACCTTGTTTGAAAGTGATGGAACTGCCATAGGCACAAACACAGTGTTTGTAGCACCAAACTATAATAGCGAATTATGCCGACTTACAAAAGTAGATACCTCCATTTACTTTTTTGATAGAAGTACTGGTACTGCTCCTGATTATAGTTTATATAAATTTGAATCCATTTCAAACACTTTTAATTTAATAAAATCAAATATGTATGGTGCAACTTCTGGCCCAGTTTATCAACCAACAAAAGAAAGTGCCGTATCACTAAATGGAATGCTCTACTTCACATTTGATAATTACACAAATGGTGATGAGTTATGGCAAAGTGATGGAACAAACTCTGGTACAAAAATGATTACAGATATTGGTGTTGGCTCTCTTACATCTTGGATTGATAATTTAATACCAGTAAGCAATGGTTTAAATAGCCGGTTGTATTTTACATCAACTAAAAAAACAGGATTACTTTACATAAAAACTGATATTGTATATACAAATATTCCCAATATTAATGGTAGTAGCAAAACAGCATTTTCAATATTTCCAAATCCTGCAAAAGAAATCCTAAATATTGAAATTGACCAACTCAACAATGAACCAATCCTTTTAACTATAACAAATGTTTTAGGCGAAGTTATTATATCAAACGAATTTGAAAACAAAACAAAACTTACACTAAACACTTCACACCTAAACAGTGGTGTTTATTTTGTTACTCTTGAAAACAGTGGCGCTAAGAGTACTCAAAAAATAATTATTGAGTAAAACATTACATTAAATAATATAATACTTTTTGAGATTTATTTAATTCTCAAAATCACATTTCTTATTATCGTTTTAAAATATCCATATAAGTATTGATAGTAAAATGGCCATTAGTACTGACAAACTCAATCCCTTTAATTGATAATTTTGGGTTATACCAATCATCTCAATTATCATGAAAAAAATCTACACTGCATCTTTAACTATTCTTATTTCATCATTATCTATTGCCCAAACATGGACAAAAATATCTGGGATTCTTGATAGTAGCCAAGTAAAAGGAATTGGCGTTATAAATAATCAAATTTTAGCCGCTGGCCAAAATTGGGCAAGCGGTTCTGTAACTGATTACGCTCTCTCAACTGATGGTGGAAATACTTGGAGTAAATTACCAACATATAGTTTTGCTGGGTATTTGCCTAACGTTTTACCTCAAAACAATTTAACAATTTGCTCAAATGGTTTTACAAGTTCAAAAAAATTAGTAGGCTCTACATGGAGTCCATTTTCAGGGGCTTATAATTTTGCTGAATTTACAAACGGTAGCATTATTGGTTCAACAGGTAGTTATCCTGATACAGTATATAATTTTAGTTCTGCAGGGGTAAAAGGAACAAAATTAGGAAACTACACTTTTAAACTTGGAACAAAATATGGCAAAGGTGCTAGTAATCGTGTGTTTATTTTCGGTTATGGTGTAGGCTTTGCATACATTGATTATTCAAATTTAGGTGTTCTTAATTTCCCAGCTACATTAGATGGAGTTGCAATGACTCAAACTTCTTGGGATTTAAAAATTATTTCAGATGTGATTACAACATCAAGTGGTGTTTTATTTGCTATTGGTGATGGGGTATTTAAGTCAACTGATAATGGCGTAAACTGGACAACTGTTCTTTACCTATCAGGTACTGCAGTTAGCAGAATTGCTAAAAACTCTAGTGACGAACTTTTTATATTGGCAGGTAATTCAGATGTTAGAAAAAGTTCAGATTTAGGGGCAACATTTACAAGCATATCTGGCAATTTGCCATCAACAGCAATTGGCGCATTTAAAACAGAAATATTTGTAAATCCAGCAAACGAAGTATTTGTTATTTTGAATAAAAACGGAGGAGCTATTACTGGATTAAATTCAGGTATTTATAAATTAACTAATCCAATTGGTATAGAAGAAAATAGTAAAACGAAACTTGCGTTTAATTTATTTCCAAATCCAAGCAATTCTGTTATAAATATTGAAACAGAAAACAATAACTCTATTACTACTATTATAATTACCGATGTTTTAGGCAATACTGTTTTTTCAGAAACAAACAACGAAAACACAACACAATTGGATATACAGAATTTTAATAAAGGAATTTATTTTATAACTGTTAATAGTGGAATAAAATCACATACTCAAAAACTAATTATTAATTAAAATCTACTATGAAAAAAACTTGTTTTTTGATGTTATTTATAATAATAACAAAAGTTCACTTTTCTCAATGCTGGAACAATGTTGTAGCAGGTGGTTATCATAATCTTACTTTAAAAACAGATGCAACAATTTGGACATGGGGTTGGAATTTTTACGGACAACTTGGCGATGGGACAACTACAAGTGTTGGATTACCACTCAAACCGGTCACTGCAACAAATTGGCAAAGAATAGATGCTGGCTCAGGACATAATTTAGTAATTAAAACTGACGGCACACTATGGGCTTGGGGAAGTAATTATTTAAGTGAACTAGGTGATGGTACTTCAGTAAATAAAGGAACTCCACAACAAATAGGAACTGCAACCAACTGGGCCACAATTTACGCAGGAGATTTATATAGTATGGCAATAAAAACCGATGGAACACTTTGGACATGGGGAAGAAATTTTGATGGAGAATTAGGAAATGGTGGTTCACCATCTGTTGTAAATGTGCCTACTCAAATAGGAACCGGTTCAAATTGGCTAAAGATAGGTGGGGGTTATAAAAGTTCTATTGCTATAAAAAATGATGGAACACTTTGGACATGGGGAAATAATGCTTCAGGACAACTAGGAGATGGAACTACAATTAATACTACCACTCCAGCTCAAATTGGCACTGCAACTAATTGGACTGAAATTGATGGCGGTGAAGGATATAATTTAGCGCTAAAATCAGATGGTACTTTATGGGCTTGGGGAAGTAACACTTATGGACAGCTTGGAGATGGGACAACTATAAACAAAACAACTCCAATTCAAATTGGTACTGCAACTAATTGGGCAAAAATAAGTTCACGATATAGAACAAGCTATGCAATAAAAACCGATGGTACATTGTGGGCATGGGGATTTAACTCAAACGGACAAATGGGAGATGGAACAACTGTAAATAAATTAACTCCTACTCAAATAGGAACATTAAATAATTATAATTCAGTTTCTGCAGGATATATTCATGCCATTGCAGTAAAAACAGATAATACAGCTGTAACATTTGGGTCAAATAATTATGGTCAAATTGGAAATAATTTTTCAGGTGCAGAAGTGTCAAGTCCTTTCACTTTGGGATGCGTTACTGTTGGAATTGAAGAATTTACTCAAACGCAAGCGTTTGAAATTTATCCTAATCCAACTTCTGGAATTGTAAAAATTAAATTAGAACTTTTGAACGAAGCCAATACTAAACTAATTATTACAAATTTATTTGGCGAAGTTGTATTATCAGAAATAATTACTGAAAACAACACTCAACTAAATGTAAATGATTTTAAAAAAGGAATATACTTTGTAACCCTTGAAAATAAAGGGGGAAAAAGCACTCGAAAAATAATTATTGAATAAAAAATTACATTTAACAATTCAATACTCTTTGAGATTTATTTAATTCTCAAAATCACATTTCTTATTATCGTTTTAAAATATCCATATAAGTATGGATTATAAAATGGATATTTCTGTTGATGAAGGGCTTTTGGGTTCTCACTAATTTTACAGCACTATATTAATTATAAAAACCTCACAATAAACCTTACTATGAAAAAATCACTATTATCAATTGTATTTGTAGCTTCTACTTACTTAATACAAGCTCAATCAGTATCATATCGCATTAAGGAAAATAATGTATCTGATATTAAAAGAATTTCTATACATGTAAATCCTTTTTATAGCGAAATTTATGGTGGTGTAAATTTTGCAACCATTGGCGCTGGTATAGGTGCAGAAGTTGCTATTTTAAAACGTATTGAGTTAAAAGGCGACTTTAGAATGGCTTATTTTGACGGCAACAGCGGTTTAGGTGAAAAAAGTAAAGTTACAGGTTTACTGCACCCAACCTGCAAAGGTGGCACAAAAAGAACAACCTATTTTGAAGGTGGTGGGGCATTGTATTTTTTCGACTGGACAAAAACTAGAAATTTAAAAGTTACTCTTCATTCCTCTTCAAGTGGAAGATACACTTACACCGAATCTATTAATGTTCCAGGTAACAGAAGAAGAATGTTTGGTGCAAGAAGTGGTATTATTATGTATAATACAGGAACACAAATAGGAGAAAATGTTAGTCTAGGTTCTAAAGACGCTACTTACCTTATAAAGAGTGGCTCCGATACAATGACTGTTGGCGACCCTACAGCCCCAAAAGTTGATGGCAGCGATGTAACCTATGTAAATACAATGGTTAATTCAACTATTTTTTATGGGGGAATTAGTTTAAAATCTATTACCAATTTAATAATTACTGCTGATGGTTATGGCACTAAAAAACACATGGGAGTTTATGATATATATGTAGACTATTTGGTTTGCCCGTATGTAAGTTTAAAAGACGTATACACTAATGGCGGACAAAAATGGGACGTTGGCCATACAAAAGCAGGCTTCAAAGCTTCAGGGTGGCGTTTTGGAGTATCTTATCGCTCAGTAAATAAAGTTGGTTTTTGCTACAAATTTGAAGTGGGAGAAAGACCAGGTTTGTATTTTGGCGAAAAAGATAAACTCCTAAAAGGAAATGTAAATGCGCTTATCTCAATTGGATGTAATATCCCTTTTTCTAAAAAAATCGTAAAATCATAATTAGTGACTATAAAATTTTTAAGCAAAAAAAAGGCTATCTCTAAATTGAGATAGCCTTTTTTATAGTCTACTTAATATTAATAAACGTGTTGCCCACCGTTAATACTGTAGTTAGCGCCAGTAATAAAACTAGTTTCTTCACTTGCTAAAAACGATACTAAGTGTGCTACTTCATGTGTTCCTCCTAAGCGACCCATTGGTACTTGCGCAACAATTTGATTTAATACTTTTTCAGGCACTGCCATTACCATATCGGTACCAATATATCCTGGAGATATAGTATTTACTGTAACACCGTATTTTGCAACTTCCATTGCCAATGATTTTGTAAAACCATGCATACCTGCTTTTGCAGCAGAATAATTTGTTTGTCCGAACTGACCTCGTTGGCCATTAACAGAAGAGATATTGATAATACGTCCAAAGTTACGATCTATCATACCTTGTATTACTTGACGTGTACAATTAAATACTGAATTTAAATTCGTATTAATTACTGCATGCCAATCCTCAACCTTCATATTTATTAAACGTCCATCACGTGTAATACCAGCATTGTTTACTAACGTATCAATGTGTCCGTATTTAGCGTTAATGTCAGCAATCATTTTTCCAGCACTTTCAAAATCACTTACATCGCCATAAAACAATTCAATATCAAAGCCCTCGCTTTTCATTTGTTCCATCCACTTCTCAGCTTTTTCTTTTGTGTGATAGTTGCCTACTACTGTGTATCCATCCGAAAATAGTTCTTTACACATTGCTGTTCCTAATCCGCCAGTTGCTCCAGTAACTAAAACGGTACGTTTGTTCGAATTTTCCATGGTACTAAATTATTTTATTGTTTTTAGTTAACTGTTTTTTACTTATTGATTTTTTACAAATCAAATTTTGTCTACATTCATAACAGTAGCTTCGCCACTTGTACAAACGTTTCCGGTACTTTTATCTTTAATAATTGTTTCAATTATCGCTCTATGCTTATCTTTCATTACTTCTTTTACAGTAAAAAAGGCTTCGTAGTTTACATCCACATACATAGGCTTTAAAAAGCTAAGAGACTGTTTAAGGTATATAGTTCCTTCACCAGGAAATAAAACACCAAACACTTTACTAAATAAAGCTGCACCCAACATACCGTGCATTATTGGTCTTTTAAACATTGTTTTAGCTGCAAATTCAGCATCAGTATGTACAGGGTTTTTGTCGCCTGTAACTTCAGCAAACCTATTTACTTCGTCTTGAGTAAATAAAAAATCATGCGAATAAGTATCTCCTATCTCTATCATAAGTGTTTAGTTTATGTAATAATCGTTAAAAAAATCAAAAAAACAAATTTAATTTTTACTTTATTGTTTTAGACGAAGCAATTAAAAAAAACGATGGTTTAACAATTATTTAATACAAATAAACTTGACTTGTATATAAAAAATTGTCGATATTTGCACCAGATTTGAAAAAAGGCATATAAAGTGCTGATTTTCAGCACTTAAGTCGATTTTACTAATTATATAAAAAGAAAAAAATGAAAACAAACAACCCAATCATCGATAACATGATGGATGCGCAAGCAACAGCAATGAATACTTGGATGGATTCTGCTAAAAAATTTCAATCAGCTTTTACTTCAGGTAATCCAATTGCTGATAGCCAAAACATGTATAAAGATATGATGGATAAACAAGCGGCAATGTTTAGTGGTATGAATATGAATAATGCTTCTAATCCTTTTATGACTAACCCTTTTATGAATTCTAATACTAAACCAGAAGAGTTCTTTAAAAACTGGTATAGCCAACAAATGAATAGCATTAAACAAATGACAGATTTTAATCAAAGCATTTATAATTCAGCTATTAATTATGGCAAAACAGCTAACGATATTAATAATAGCTTTAGCACTATGAATAATGCTTGGACTAATATTTACAATAGCTGGATGAATACTATGAATACGTCTTACGAAACGTTTTCAAAAAATATGACTAATCCTTTTAATAAAGATATGTTTAAAAACATGTTTGAAGGAAGTCAAATGATGGCTAAAGCTCAAGAGATGTTCCAACCAATGATGAGTGCTATAAAAAACAATGATTTTAGCATGGAAACTTGGAAAAACATTTACTCTACAGACAATTATAAAAAAATGACTGAGCAAGTTTTTGGTTCATTTTTTAATAACGCTAGTTTAAAAGATGTATTTGAAAGTTCTACTAAACAAATTCAAAACTTTTTTGTAAATCAAAATGGTTTAGGAAAAGAATATTTCGAACAAATGCAAAGCATGACTTCTCAATTTCCTGAAATGTTTTCTGGAAATGCAGAACACATGAAAGATTTGTATTCTAAAATGAATAATGTATTTGGTAAAACTTATGAGCCATTATTAAAATTAGTTAATCCTGGTAAAGAAAAAGAAAACGTTGAAGCAACAATAGCTTTAATGGATAAAGTAACTGAGTTTAGCATTAAACAAAGTGAGTTACAAGCTCAACTTTACAAAACCATGCAAACTTCAATGGAAGATTTAGCAAAAGAAACTCAAGACAAATACAAAGATTTACAAGCTGGTACTTTTACTCCTCCAACTGCAAGTGAATTGTATAACGAATGGGTTAAAAGAAACGAAAAAATGTTTTCTGAATTATTTGCAACTGATGAATTTAGCAAAGTAAAAGGTGAAGCTTTAAATTTAAGCATGGATGTAAAAAAACATTTTGAAAAACAATTCGAAAACGTTTTTGAACAATATCCTATAGTTTTTAAAAGCGAAATTGAAGAAGTTTATAAAACTATGCATGATTTGAAAAAAACAGTGAAAGATTTACAAACTAAATTAGCTATGAGCAATGCAGCTACTGTTGAATTATTTGACGAAGAAAAATCTGCTAAAGCAAAAAAGAAATAGTTTTAAAATAAATAATAATTAAGAGGCTGTCTTACTTAAAAAGACAGCCTCTTTTATTTTATATCATTGTAAACAATTCTTCAATTCAACTGTTAACCTCACAAAAACAACTAAAAAGCAATATGACATTTAAAATTAAACTTTTATTACTTGTAGCAGTAATTTCACTGAGCTGCAAAAAACAGAAAAAAAATAACGATCCATTACCCGAACAACCAGAAGCTGTTATTGATGCTTCAAGCACAAGCGTTTTATCTAAAATTTATATAGATATAAGCGGTATGAAAAATAGTAATGGCAACTTAAATGTTGCATTGTATAACTCATCATCTTCATTTAATGACCCCGACAATGCATTTAGAAGATTTGTTATTAAAGCTGTTTCAGGTAGCACTCGTTTAGTTTTAGACTCTATTCCACAAGGAACATATGCATTTGCAGTTTTACATGATGAAAACTCAAATAATACAATGGATAAAAACTTACTAGGAATTCCAAAAGAAGGATTTGCATTCTCAAATAATGCAATTGGTAGCTTTGGCCCACCGTCATTTGATGAAGCAAAATTTGATTTGCCTGCAAAAGCTACTTTAACACAAATTATTTCACTAAAGTTTTATTAAACATTCATAATTAACTATTTACTAAGGTTGCTACATAAAAAATAGCAACCTTTTTTTGTAGAAAATTTTTAAAATTATTTTTACTAAACGTGATAAAATAAAAATTTAATAATGTAAATTTATGAGCAAAACAAGCAATTACTATGGAAAATAAATTTATAGAAGAGATGAATACTATTACTAGTAAAATGGTAAAGAGTTATGAAACATTTAAAAATTTAGAGGAAGTAGATATTGCAACTGCACCCAAAACCAGTGTTTATGCTGAAGATAAAATGGTGCTTTACAAATACGACAGAGAAACTGAGCCTACTTACAAAACTCCGGTACTTATTGTTTACGCATTAGTAAATACTTATAAAATGCTGGATATTCAACCAGATAGAAGTTACATAAGAAACTTACTTGCTGCTGGTTTAGATATTTATTTAATAGATTGGGGCTATCCAACTAAGGTTGATAAATATTTAAGCATTGATGATTATGTAAATGGATATATCAATAACTGCGTCGATTTTATCCGTAAAAAAAACAGAGTTGAAAAAATTAATATTTTAAGTATTTGCCAAGGTGGGACTTTTAGTGTAATCTATTCATCATTATACCCAAATAAGATAAAAAATTTAGTAACTCATGTAACTCCTATCGATTTTAAAACAAACGATGGCTTATTATTAAGATGGAGCAGAGATATGGATTTTGATAAGATTACAGAAGGTTTTGATGGCTTAATACCAGGTGAGTTTTTAAATGAAGGTTTTGATATGTTGAAGCCAATGATGCGTTTAATGAAACAACAAACCTTAACTAACTCATTAGATGATAAAGATAAATTGTTGAACTTTTTACGCATGGAAAAATGGATAAGCGAAAGTCCTGACCAAGCTGGAGAGTGCTTTAAACAATTTATGAAAGATTTATACCAAGAAAACAAACTTATAAAAGGTGAATTAGAAGTTGGTGGTAAAAAAGTAAATTTAAAAAACTTAACATGTAGTTTGCTTAATATTTATGCAACTGAAGACCATTTAGTTCCTCCTGCAGCAACTATACCTTTAAACGATTACGTTGGCTCAACTGATAAAGAATTATACAGCTTTAAAGGTGGCCACATTGGTGTTTTTGTAGGTAGCAAATCTCAAAAAGAATTAGCGCCTGCTGTAACAGAATGGTTGAAGAAAAGAGATAAATAATTAATCACAAGCTTAACCTTATAAAACTCATACTAGCAAATCATCAAGGGTTTAAGAATTATACAGACGAGTGAATTAAACGAACAAGCAAAACAGCAAGTGCTCGAGTTGTGGAATAACGAGTACCCTGAAAAACTTTCTTATAATAGTTTGATTGAATTTGACTATTACCTTCAAAGCTTAAATAGTCCTAAACATTTTTTATTGACAAATAGCAAAGACTTAATTTTAGGTTGGGCTATAACTTTTGATAGAGATGATGAAAAATGGTTTGCCATTATTTTATCTGAAACAATAAAAGGAAAAGGTTTAGGAAAAAAAATGCTTGATAAGCTCAAACAAGTTGAGGTTATTTTAAATGGTTGGGTAATTGACCACAACAATGACAAGAAAAAAAATGGGCAACCATATATTTCACCATTAAAATTTTATGAAAAATGTGGATTTGAAATTCAACCAAATAACAGGCTTGAACTCGATAAAATTTCGGCAGTTAAAATAAAATGGATAAAACAAAATGATAACTGCTAATGTCTAACATTAGTGTCTAATTACTACCTTATTCCTGGAATTGTGTTTTTACTACGTGGCCTAAACAATGCATTAAACTTATATTCTATGCCCTCGCTTGGAGCCAATGCCGGAGATTGTGCCAACTGCATTTGCTTATTTATAAAATAAAACCCCGATAAAGATTTTACTTTATAAGCTTGTTTTGCCGTACTGTTTTTCGCTTGATGTAGAATTATCCAATTTTGTTTAGGGTTTGATTTTAAATACCCTAAATACGTTTTTACACTATCGTCTAAACAAACACTTACAAAGGTAACTTTATCATTAAATTTCTTTTTTAAATCCACTATCTTCTGCATTTCTTTAAGGCTCACTTCGCTTTTGGTTGAAAAGAAATTCAAATAAACATACTTGCCTTTTAAACTGCTCAATTCAAAAACAGTTTCTTTTAAATCATTTGCCTTAAAGTTTGGAGCATCTGCACCTGTTTGCAAATCATAAAAATTTTGCAAAGCATTTAATGACATTTTTTTATGTTCGTCAATAACCGTTTCTCTATACAATTGCTCTAAAACTGCTTTTACTTGTTGCTGATTAATATCCGGACTATAATAAAAATCCATTAATCCTTTTAATAATAGAAGTTCTTTTAATGTGTCGTTTTTAGTGGTTTTATCTCCACTAAATTCTCGTTTCAAATCTTGGTAATCACCATAATTATTAATGCTGTTATAAATAGAACCGCCGTTTTTAGTAGAAGCAAAATCTTTTAAATAGCCTTTAAAATAGGCATTAAAAAAACTCATGTACTCATAATTAGTATACAATATAGGCTTATGAGAAATAAATTGATTGTATAAAAACGTTTTGTTTTTACTAGTATTTGTATAAAAATTAGCAAAAGAATATTCTACATACTTTTTAAAATAGGGATTCTTAATATGTTGATACCTCTTTTTAGAAGCAATTAAAAACGTATCTAACAAAGCATTAATTTTTGCGGGGGTTAAATACGTATCACGTGTTTTTAAAAATAAATTATTGTATTGCGAATTAAAATCTATTATTAAAGCATTAAGCTCTGTGCTGTCCTTTCCGTAAATAGTAATATCTACTGGTGTTTCTGTACCTTCTTGATTATTGTTTAATGAATCCTTACCTGGGAAAAAAATACCATATACATAATTTGGCTGTATATATAATTTACCTGTTAAGTTTTCAATGCTAATATTAATTGGTTTTGTAGTGTTACTATGTATATTAAATTCAAAATAACCGTTTTTGTCAACAGTATCAACTGATTCTACTACTCTATTATAGGTTAAATAATCAATGTAATCACTTAAAACAACCTCTTTACCAATGTGTGATGGGTGAGCCTTTCCTTTAATAGTAATGCTTTGTGCATGCAACTGAATTGCACACACCATAAAACTATAAATAATTAAGGCTACTTTCATTTTTAACTATAAGTTTAAAAATACAAAAAGTTACATTGATAAGGTATTAAAGAATGTTAATCCTGATTTTTTTCAAAAAAACTAAAATGCACGTTACCGTAATTACGAGTTTCTTTATAAAATGGTTTATCAGCAAAACTTGTCTTAGGACCATGCTCAATAATTAAAACACCATTTTCGGCTAAGCAATTTTTTTCAAATACTAAGGTGTAAATATCATTGATATTAGGCAGTTCATATGGAGGATCAGCAAAAATTAAATCGTAAGTGCTGTTTGTTTTATTTAGGTAGGTAAACACATCGGCTCTATCAGTAAATACATTTTTTAAAGCCAACTGTTTTGCTGTATCTTTAACAAATGAAACGCAGGGTGTATGTTTATCAATAGAAACAACCTTTTTAACTCCTCGAGATGCAAATTCAAATGAAATATTTCCAGTACCACAAAATAAATCAAGTACATTAATTTCCTCAAAATCTAGTTTATTATTTAAAATATTAAATAATGCTTCCTTTGCAAAGTCGGTTGTAGGCCTTACTGGCAAGTTTTTAGGGGCGTTCAAAACCTTCCCTTTGTGTATTCCTCCTATTATTCGCAAAACAAACGGTTTAGTAAAGTAAAATTAAAATGTTGTGGCATGCCAGTTATACTGCCATAATTTAAGTTCTTATGGCCAGAAGCCAATCTAATATTTCTAATGTATTTTTTTAATATACTGTATAATTCAGAGTCAACTCCAATGTTTCCAATTATTGCAACCGAAACCGTTTTGGTATCAAACTGATATTGCTCAATTAAAAAAAGCAAATAATACAACACATCTTGCTCAGTTTTTACAGCAAATTGATTTGCCATAATTAACTGCTGATCTTTTTTTACAACCAGTTCAACATGTGAATCATTAACAGATAATAAAATAGTATCTCTAATGAACTCTTTTGAAGTTAACATCAATTGCGATAATACACAACTCGAATGTTTTAAATGGTGATTTGGAAAAGTTTGATTTAACAATGACTTCAATGTTTCAGGAATACTATAAATTAACTTAATAGAAGTAGAAACATCATTTGTTAACACTAACTGATTTTCGATTTTCCCGCAATTAAATTCCAATAAGTTCTTTTTATTTTCTTCATCATAAAATGCATTTGGGCAAAGTGTAAAGTTTGCCGAAAAATAATTAACATAAACTGCATTGTACTTTTTCTTATCTAATTGAAAATAATTAAAAGCTTTTAAAATTTCTTGGTTTAAATTAGCTTGAGAAATGGTATAAGAAGAAATAAAAAGTGGCATAAATAAAGTGCTGTCAAACTCACAAACCCACATTCGATCTTCACAAAAATTAATTACAATAGCATCAGCCAAATTTGATTGATTGCCATAAGTAGTATAATTAAGATTTAAAGCCATTTTTAGTAAATGTAAAACTAATTAATTTTTATTCATTTAAAAACTTCAATACTAAAATCAAGCATTTTCAATTACTTAAAATTTAACTGTCGGTGAAACTCACTGCATATTATAGCACATGCATTGGCCGCATTTAAAGATTCGCTGCCATTATTAGCAGAAGATGGAATAGTAATAGGATGACTTACGAGTTTTAATACCTCATCAGAAATGCCATTAGCTTCGTTGCCAATAATAATTATTCCATTTTTTAATTGGCTTGTGTAAATTGTTTCGCCCTTTAATACTGCGCCATAAATTGCTGTAGTAGGGTTTTTAGACTTTAAATCTAAAAAATCAACATAATTTACGTTTACACGCAAAATTGCCCCCATTGTGGCTTGTATTGTTTTAGGGTTATATAACTCGGTACATTGCTTAGAACAAAACACCTCCTTAATTCCAAACCAATCGGCAATTCTTATAATGGTGCCAAGATTTCCAGGATCGCGAATATCATCTAAAAAAAGGCTTAATTCATTTGAAACGTCTCGCAAATTTGTCAAATTCTTACTATTTACAATTGCTAAAACCTGATTTGGCGACTGCTGAGTACTTATTTTCTTTAGTTCATCCTCAGATATTTCAGAAAACTTAATTTGCTTATTGCTTAAAACAGTCTTGTGTTTGTCAATAAATTCTGGCAATGCCAAAACTTCTTCAACCAAAAAACTATCACTATTTATAAATTCTGATACAACTTTTATTCCTTCAACAATAAACAAGGATTCTTCTTCCCTATGTTTTTTAGAGTGTAATAATTGAATATGTTTTATATGGTTTTTACTAATCATAATTTAAAGCTAAATTAGTACGCTATAAATGTAATTAAACCTTTTGAGCTTTAAGTTTTATATTCAAAAAAAATCAATTTATCTGAGTGCGAGTAAATACGCTTTAACATCACTTATATGCATTTTTCTTGGTTCTTGTAATATAAACAAACACATTGCCGAAAACGAATACCTTGTTGAGAAAAATCAAATTAAACGCAACGGAACTAACATTGATAATGGTGAGCTTGAAGCCTTTTTAAGACAAAAGCCCAACAGAAAAATTTTAAAACTTGTCCCATTTAATTTGTGGTTGTATTTTCAGGTAAATCAAGAAAAAATGATTGCCTACAAAGTAAAACGAAATTTAAGGTATGATAGGATAAACGACAAACGTATTGAGCGTAATAACGAAAAAAACGAAAAAAGAACAGCCAAAGGGAAAAAAACGAAAAAAGTTAGATTAAAAAACAAAGAAAAACTAACCTTTAGAGAAAGCTTACTTGATGCTGGTGAAGCTCCTGTGCTGCTCGATTCTTCGCTTACTAAAATAACAAAACATCAATTACAAAAATTTGTTTTTTCTAGAGGTTATTTTAACTCTATAGTTACTGATAGTGTAGTGCTTCATAAAAAACAAAAAAGATCAAGAACATATTATAATATTTCTAAATCTATACCCTACACTATAAACCAAATTAATTACAATGTTGAAGACCCATTAATCGAATATTTTATACTTAATGATTCGTCAAATTGCATTATTAAACCCAATAAAGTCTATAATGAAGATGAGTTGCAAGCAGAAAGGGATAGAATTACTGAAAACCTCTTAAATGATGGTTATTACTACTTTGCTCAAGAATACATACATTTTAAAGTTGATAGTAATTTAGTGGGTAATAAAGTAAACCTTACCATTGAATTAAAAAAATTCTCTCAGAAATACAACGAGCTTAATGATTCATTAATATACCTCAACCACCCTCGTTTTACTATTCAAAACGTTTATATTATACCCGAAACCATAACCGATTTTAGAGGAAGGCTTAATGATGTGTATATGAAAGACACTATAATATATAATGATATTAAAATTTTACATAACAATAAACTAAAATTTAGATTAAAAGACCTTACTCGCGATGTGGTTTTATATGAAGGACAATTATATCAAAAAAACCTTGCAGAGCAAACTTATAAAGGGCTTACAAACTTAAAAGTATTTAAAAGCGTATTCTTACAATTTGTAAAAAACCCTTATGCATCAGATAAGCTAGACTGCTACATTGTTTGCCAACCAGTTGTAAAACAATCGGTAACTATAGAAAGCGAAGGAACAAACACTTCTGGTAACTTAGGTATTGCAGGTAGTTTGGTGTTTCAAAATAAAAACACATTTAAAGGGGCAGAGCTTGTCGAATTAAAACTCAACGGTTCTTTAACAGCACAAAAACAATTTAATACCACACAATCTACTAACCTCACTAATGTTCAAAAAACCTTTAATACCTTACAGTTTGGACCATCTTTAAATGTGTTTTTTCCTAAACCCTTGTTCCCTTTTACCTTGTTTTACTATAAAAAAACAAACGGCGAAAAGCGTTATTTCTCTCAACCAAAAACCATTTTAAACCTTTCTTTAAATTACCAATCTCGTCCCGAATTTGCCAGAACCATTTCTACAATTTCATATGGTTTTAAATTTAACAACACTAAAGGTCTTTTTTCTTATGATGTTACACCATTTGAAACTTACCTAGTAAAAGCAAAATTATTTGGTTCATTTAAAAGCGAACTATTAGCATTAAACGATTTGTTTTTATTAAACTCGTTTAGCGACCACTTAACTACACTTTCAAAAATATCTGCAACATACAACAACCAAAATATTTCTAAGAGTAAAAACTTAATGTATTTAAAAATGACGATAAGTTCATCTGGCAATATATTAAGAGGAATGTACAATGCAACGAGTCAACCAAAAGATACTCTTGGAAGATATAATATATTTGGAATTCCATTTTCGCAATTTGTTAAGCTGGACGTTGACTATCGTTTTTACTTTAAAATACGAAAACAAAGTAAATTGGTTTATAGGCTTGCTGGTGGAATTGGAAAACCATTAACAAACTTATCTAGCTTGCCATATGAACAAAGCTTTTTTAGTGGTGGTCCAAACAGTATTAGAGCATGGCGAGCAAGAACGCTTGGTCCTGGTGGTTACAAAACCTCAGAAACCGATAGTAAATACGATAAAATCGGAGATATTCAAATAGAAAGTAATATTGAATACCGTTTTCATATTTTTAAATCGTTTTTTGGAGCTTGGTTTGTAGACGCAGGAAATATTTGGCTTTTACAACCAAATACAGCTAAACCCAATGGAGAATTCAAAGTTTCAAAATTTTATACTGAATTTGGTGTAGGTAGTGGTTTTGGTTTAAGATATGATTTTAGCTTCTTTATCTTACGATTAGATGCTGCCATTAAAGTACACGACCCTCAATATGATTTAGGGAAACGCTTAGTATTAGGTAAACAAACCCTTAGAGAATCTTCAATTTTAAATTTTGGTATAGGATATCCTTTTTAAAAAACTTAACTGTTTTCCTAACAAACAGTTAATAAGCAGTATGCGTATGAAAAACGTGCGCTTTCAGGAACCATTAACAATATTTTTTCGCCAGCTTTTAATTTCCCAGAATTCATTAATTCTTCTACCATTAAAAATATTGAACCAGAACCCACATTTCCAATTCGAGTTAAATTTGTAAACCACTTTTCTTGTGGAATATTAATGTCATACTTTACAATCTCTTCTGCAATTTTGCCCCTAAATACTTCAGATGATAAATGCGGTAAAAAATAACTAATGGTATTTATATCAAATTCTTTTTTATCTAAAATCTCTTTTAAATACTTTGTTCCAATTGGCACAATTTCTCTTCCAAGTAATTTAACGTCTTGTTTAAAGGCAAATATTGATTTATCTAACCATGCATCTGATGAATATTCTTTCCAACCAGTTGTAGTTCCATCTTCGTTTTTATCAGCACCTGCATACATGCATGTTTCAAGCTGATTTGCGTATGATTTTATTTCTAACCACTCAATTTTTAATGAAACAGAATTTATACGAGGCTTGTTTTCTAATAATAAAGCACTTGCTCCATCCGATAACATCCAACGTAAAAAATCCTTTTCAAAAGAAATGATTGGATTTTTATCCATTTCTAACAGTCGTTCTGTTTCCTTTTCAAAATGTTCTGCCAACATTAAGGAAGAAAGTTTTTCTGACCCAGTAACAACAGCATTTGTTGTGCTACCAGCCAAAATAGAATTATACCCAAATTTTAAAGCTTGCATACTTGCGCAACAAGCACCACTTGGTGATATTAATTCAACAGGACCACACTTTAATTCTCCATGAACCATTACAGCGTGCGAAGGCAAAAGATTATCTGGCGACGTTGTGCCACAAGCCAGTAATTCTATGTCTTTTTTAGAAACCTCTTCATCCATTAATTGCTCAATGGCTAATGCAGTCATTTGAGCGTTAGAATGTGTAGAATTTCCTTGTTTATCTATTGAATAATAACGTGTTTTAATTCCGTTATTACGCAAGGTTAACCCTTTTCCTTTTGAAGGAACTCCATCAATCATACCCAAATACGACTCCATTTCATCATTTGAAATGGGGTCGTTGGGTAAAAATTTTGAAGCTTTGGTAATAAATACGCCTTGCATAATAGCTAATTAACAGTTAATGGGACAATTTGTTTAATTCGAAATTCCAAAAAACTCGTTATAGCTAACTTCTTTAGTTTCTAACTTACAGTTAGTTTTTAATACATCTAATACTTTTTTGCTATACAATCCTTCAAATATTTTTTGAGCTTCTTCTTGTTTTGCTAAAATAGAATCTGCAATTTTTGCAACTTCAGTCTCATCAGGAGTTTGTCCGTAACGAGCGAATTGAGAACGCACATAATTACTTGCCTCAGCTTTAGCCTCATCAATTGCAACAGTAATATTGTTACCTTTTATAATTTTGTTTTCAATTAATTTCCATTTCATTGAATTTGCATAAGCTGGATATTCGCTATCTAGTTGCTCTTTAGTTAATGGTTTTTCATTTACTGCCATTAACCAACGTTTTAAGAATTCATCAGGTAAACCAATGTTTAATTTTTCAACCAATGTTTTTTCTACAACCTCAACAAATTTACGATCTGTATCTTGTGCAAACATGATAGCTAATTCACCTTTAATCTTTTCTTTAAACTCTTCTAATGAATTTACGTTTCCAGCACCATACAATTTATCAAATAATTCTTGGTTTAACTCTGCATCTTCCATACGAGCAATGTTACGCACAGTTAATTGTAAATTAGCACTAAAGCTTTCTGCAAATTCTTTATCAATACCTAATGATATAGATTTATCAACTGCAGAATCATACAATTCATTAGCGTTAATTACAATTTTTGATTCTTTAGTAGCACCAACTAATTTTGCTTTTGCTGCTTCATTTTTTAATCTATCAATACCAATGCTTGTTGATTTAAAAACTCCACCAGCAACAATGTTGTTATCAGCATCTAATTCAACAATATCAATATACAACACATCTTTTTCAGTAGCAACATCAGGGTTAGATGGTTTACCGTAATTACGTTTTACATCTTTCAAATATTTTTCTACTAACTCGTCATCAATTTTAACAACGTTATATTCAAATGATTGAGAGTTGTCTAATTTCACGTCAAACTGAGGACTTAAACCTAAATCGTAATTAAAAGTCCATTCTGTTTGTTTATCAAAATCGATGATATTGTCTTCTTTAGGCATTGGATTTCCTAAGATTTCAATATTGTTTTCAGTAATGTATGTTTGTAAAGTTGTATTTAAAATTTTATTAATTTCTTCAACTAAAATTCCTTTACCATATTGTTTTTTAATTAAACCTACTGGTACTTTTCCAGCTCTAAAACCAGGTAAAGCAGCTTGTTTTTGAACTTTTTTAATAGCTGATTCAACTTTAGTTTCGTAATCTGCTGGAGATAAAGTAATACTTAGTTCTGCATTTAATGCATTAATGTCTTTTTTTGATATGTTCATTTTGTATGAATTAAAATTTTTATAAGGGGTGTAAAAATACTGATTTTTAGTAAAATATCAATGATTTTGCCTAATTTTTTAGCGTATTTCATCATAAAATGTACTTTTTATCAAAGGAATGGTGCTGTTTTAAACAAACTGAAAATCAAATCAATCTAATATTAATACCAATGTGCTGGTTTCAAGGAAATATCAATTTTTAGAACTCTCAATCAACAAAATCAAATTATGGCTATTCTATAGTTTTTCAAACCATCAATACTCACTTTCTAGCACGGTTTGTTAATTGAAGGCTTCTTTTGTTGAAAAACCAAACTGCAAAAAGAGAATTTCTTATTTATATTTGAAAAATGGCTGTACTCGAAAAAGAAACCGAAAAATTATTTTATTCCATTGGCGAAGTTGCTGAAATGTTTGATGTAAATACATCTCTAATTCGCTTTTGGGAAAAAGAATTCGACGTTATTACTCCTTCAAAAAACAAAAAAGGAAATCGATTATTTACCAAAAAAGACATTGAAAATTTTAAACTTATTTTCCATTTTGTTAAGGAAAAAGGTTACACCCTGCAAGGCGCTAAAGACAAACTAAAAGGTGGTTTAAAAGACAGCGATCAAAAAAACGCAGAAGTTATTGCTAAATTAAAAAGCATAAAACAAGAATTGTTAAACTTAAAAGATAAGCTTTAACGTTTTTAAAAAACTTGTTTTTGCTAATATAAATTGGTTAAAACCCATTTTTCTCATTAAATTTAATGCCATGAACTTAAACAGAAAACAAGCTCCTGATTTTAAAACAATTGATAAAATTGACATTACTCAAGCAACATTACACACACTTGACAATGGTATAAAAGTATATACATTAAATAGCGGTTCGCAAGAACTAACTAAAATTGAATTTATTTTTAAAGCCGGAATGTATTATCAATCACAGCCCCTGCTTGCTTCTGCTGCAAATAATTTATTAGAAACAGGCACTAAAAGTTATTCTGCAAATCAAATTTCTGATGGGATCGATTTTTATGGTTCTTTTTTTGAATGTGCTGTTGACCAAGATTATGCAACCCTAGCGCTATTTAGCTTAAATAAATACGTTGAAAAAAGTTTGCTCTACGTAGAAGAAATTATCAAATGCCCCACTTTTCCGAAAGATGAATTTGAAATCTATATATCAAACAAAAAACAAAAGCACTTAGTAAATTCGCAAAAAGTAAATGTTTTAGCTCGAAGAAAATTTACTGAATTACTCTTTGGCGAAAAACACCCATACGGTGTTGAAGTAAAAGATGAGGATTTTGACAAACTATCTATTGATACTATCTTTCAATTTTACAAATCGCACTACCACTCTGCAAACTGCACTATTATTGCCTCTGGTAAACTGGATGAAAATTTAATAACTGTTTTAAATAATTTTTTCGGCAAAACAACTTGGGGAACTGTTTCAGAAATTAAACAACCTACCACTATCTTAAACACCACAACTATTCAAAAACATTTTATCGAAAAACCTGACGCTATTCAATCTGCTGTTAGAGTTGGAAGAATTTTGTTTAATAAAACGCATCCCGATTACTTTAAATTTCAGGTGTTAAATACAATTTTAGGTGGTTATTTTGGTTCGCGTTTAATGGCTAACATACGCGAAGACAAAGGTTATACTTATGGAATTGGTTCTGGATTATCATCACTTGTAAATGCAGGTTACTTTTTTATTTCTACCGAAGTGGGCACTGATGTAACTAACCAAACTTTAACCGAAATTTACAAAGAAATTGATTTACTGAGAACTACACTTGTAGATGAAGATGAATTAGAAACCGTTCGTAATTATGTATTAGGTCAGTTTTTACGAAGTGTTGATGGCCCTTACGCATTAGCAGATAAGTTTAAAGCAATTTGGGAATTTGGATTAGATTATTCTTACTTTGAAAAATATTTTGATGCTGTAAAAAGCATTAGCCCTCAAGACATAAAAGACTTAGCCAATAAATATTTTCAAGAAAAAGATTTAATTGAATTGGTAGTTGGTAAAAAAAATTAAATGAGTTTTAATCTTCAGCCTACATACCTTGAAAACGAGTTAATTCAATTATTACCGCTTAAGGCAAGTGATTTTGAAGCCTTATTTGAAATTGCTTCTGATCCTTTACTTTGGGAGCAACACCCTAATAAAGACAGGTATAAAAAAGAAGTATTTGAAGTGGTCTTTAAAGGAGCAATAGAATCTAAAGGAGCATTTATTGTTATTGATAAAAAAAACAAATTACCAATTGGAACTAGTAGGTATTACGATTTTAATGAACAAGATAAATCTATTGCAATTGGATACACTTTTATATCTCGCTCACATTGGGGTAAAGGATATAATAGTTTTCTTAAAGATCTAATGCTCAATTATGCATTTACCTATTTTAATACTGTTTTTTTGCACGTTGGAGCAACTAACTATCGCTCGCAAAAAGCTGTAGAAAAATTAGGCGCAATTAAAATAAAAGAATTTGAAATGGCTTATGTAGGCGAAGCAAATCGTTTAAATTTTTTATACGAAGTAAAAAAAGAAAATTGGGAAAAAAGAAAATTATAACTGTATGCAACAACCTGAGCTTTGGAAAAAAATAGAAAAGTTTGATATTAATGCAACATCAAATGGCAATGGATTTTCTTTAAAATTAGCAAGAGAAAATAATTGGCCTTATGAATTTACAAAAGAAGCAATTGTTGAATACAAAAAATTTATGTTTTTAGCAGCTACTTGCAATTTCATGGTTTCTCCCTCACGAATTGTAGACCAAGTGTGGCATTTGCATTTAACCTATTCTAGATCATATAACGATTTTTGCGAATTACTAGGCAAAAAAATTGAACACGTTCCTTCTAATTTTTCTGATTCAGATATAAAAACATTTAGGTCGGCTAAAGAAAAAACCAAAACTGAATACGAGAAGGTTTTTGGAAATCAACCAGTTGCTTATTGGATAAAAAACGATTTGTTTGATCAACTCAATTTAGAAAAAGCTAAATACAAATTTAGAAGCAAACTGGTTTTTTTATTATTATTACTAATCGTATTGTATTATCCCCTTTATTTAATTACCCGCAGTTTTATAATTACCGTTGATAGTTTTACTTTTTTAGGTGTTGATGTTTTAATATTTATAGCAACCCTAATAATTCTGCATAATTACAATGTAAGAAAAACACAATCCATTATTTTAGGTTTAGATAAAAACTGCTTTTTATTTAAACTTACGCCATTGGAATTAATTTATTTAAAATCAAAAAAATTAATTCCAGTAATACATGCGGTAATAAATAATTTAATACTAAAACAAAAAATATATGTAAAAGAAGATTTTAAAATTGCAAGATCAATAAATTTGACTCCAACAGAGATATCTAATGAACCTGTTTTAGAATACATTAGTAATGAGGGGATTTTTTATCCTGAGTTACTAAGTAAGGTTATTCATCGCTCAAATTATATGAATATTAAAACTGCAATGGATTCTCTTGAAAAATATTTTGAAAAATCAAAAGTGTTTTCTAAAGTGTTAATTGTAAATGTATCTATTTTAAGCTTTATAATTTTATTTAATTTTTTGAGATTAACAAATGGTATTATGAGAGAAAAACAAATTGGGTTTCTGTTTTTCATAATTCTTGTAATGATAATTATTTCATCTGCTTTTATATACTTTTTATACTCAATGATTAGTAGACAGACTTTAACAAATTACTATAAGCACACTCTTATTACAAATTCAAAAAGAAAAGAAAATTGGGCTTGGGAATATTTTATATTCAGAGAATCAATGTATACAGCTTCCTTCTTACCTTTAGTAAATTATGTAGAAAATAAAAACTCCGGGTCAAGTGGTGGAAGTTCATGTGGTTCTAGTTGCGGCTCTAGTTGTGGAAGTTCTTGTGGCGGTGGTTGTGGTGGCTGTGGCGGAGGAGATTAAGTTAATTATTGAATAAATGAAATTATACAAACAATAAATGGCAAAAGTTTTTATTATAGGTCCAGCATACCCATTAAGAGGTGGTTTAGCCAGCTTTGATGAATTGTTTTGCGAAGCATTAAATAAACAAGGACACCAATGCGAAATTATCTCATACAGTTTACAATATCCAAATTTCCTATTTCCTGGTAGTACCCAATATCATGTAAATGGTACGCCTCCTAAAAACATAACAATACATACATTAATAAATTCAGTAAATCCTTTTTCGTGGTTTAAAACAGCCTCATTTATTAAAAAACAAAAACCCGATTTTATCATTTTCCGTTTTTGGATTCCATTTATGGGGCCCGCTTTAGGAACTATTGCCCGACTTGTAAAAAAGCGTGGCATAAAAGTTTTAGCCATTACAGATAATATTATTCCTCACGAAAAACGTATTGGCGACAAACTTCTTTCTACCTATTTTGTAAAAGGGTGTGATGGTTTTATTACCATGAGCATGGCTGTTATGGCCGATTTAAATAAACTTATTTCAACCAATAATAAAAAATACCTTCTTCATCCACTATACACTTCTTTTGGTGAAAAGTTAAGTAAACAAGATGCTCGTAATCAATTACAATTAAACCAAAACGACAATATTGTTTTATTTTTTGGATTAATAAGAAAATACAAAGGTTTAGATTTATTATTAGAAGCTTTTGCGCAATTAAAACATTTACAAAATACCAAACTTATTATTGCTGGCGAATTTTATGAAGACAAACAGCCTTACTTAGATTTAATTGATAAATACCAAATTCAAAATCAAGTAATTTTATTAGATAAGTTTATCCCTAATGAAGATGTTAAACTTTATTTTTCGGCAGCAAATTTAGTAGCACTACCATACAGAACAGCCACCCAAAGCGGAGTTACACAGGTTTCTTTTCACTTTGAAGTGCCAACATTAGTAACTAACGTTGGTGGACTAGGTGAAATTATACCGCATCAAATTGCTGGTTATGTTGTGGAACCAAATGCACAAGATATTGCAAAACACATTAGCGATTATTTTACAAATAACAAAGAAGTTGCTTTTGCCGAAGGCATGAAACAAGAAAAGAAAAAATACGATTGGTCTATTTTTGTAAATGAAGTAGTAGATTTATATAACAAAACAAAACTCACAAATAAATGAAATAGCCATGTTTAACTCAAGTATAAACACTAATGATTAAACAGGCTATACCATATGACAACTAAAAATAATAATTTAAACTTATGAAATAGCCATGTTTGCAGAACACAAACACTAATGATTAAACAGGCTATACCATATGACAACTAAAAATAATAATTTAAACTTATGAAATTAGATATTTTAGCAATAGGAATTCACCCAGATGATGTAGAATTATCGTGTGCTGGAACAATTTTAAAACATATTGAACAAGGTAAAACTGTTGGCATACTTGATTTAAGTCTTGGTGAGCTTGGCACTAGAGGCAATGCTCAAATAAGAACACAAGAAGCTACAAAAGCTGCTCAAATACTTGGTGTAAGTGTAAGAGAACAACTAGATATGGCAGATGGCTTTTTTGAAAATAATGAAACCAACCAAAGAAAAATAATAGAAGTTATTCGCAAATACCAACCCGAAATTGTTTTATGCAATGCTATAAATGATAGGCACCCAGACCACGGCAGAGCTTCTAAACTAACTTCAGATGCATGTTTTTATAGTGGTTTAATAAAAATTGAAACTCTACATAACGACACTAAACAAAATGCCTGGAGACCTAAAGCACTATACCACTATATACAAGATCAATTTATAAAGCCAGATTTTGTTATAGATATTACTAAATACAATGACAAAAAGATGGAATCCATTATGGCTTATTCATCACAGTTTTACGACCCAAACTCAAAAGAACCACAAACACCAATATCTAGCAAAAATTTTATGGAATACATAAATGCAAAAGCAAGCGTGTTTGGAAGAGCAATAAATGTTGATTATGCAGAAGGCTTTACAGTTGACAGATACATTGGCGTAAACAGCCTTTTTGATTTGAAATAATCTTAACTTACATTACATGTAAATTATCTAAAGTGTCTTTAGTATAAAAGAAATTAATTACATTAAACAAAGAAAAATGTGGAATGGCTGAGGCAGGCTTAACCACTTTTACGTTTTTTACAACAGAAGCAGGCTTTTGCTTTTCAGTTTGCTTAGTTGCAATTTTACTTACAATTTGAGGTTGCTTAACACAATCTGTAGGTTGTTGTTTGCTTGTTTGTGCAGCATGCAATTTAAACAAGCTTACAAATAAAAAAACATATGTAAATAAAACAACTTTCATTTCTATTTATTTTATATCAAATTTATAACTTTAATTCTATTGAGCAAAAAATCTTAACTAATTAAAGCTCCTATAACTAACATATCATCTACCTGGTCTAAATCACCCTTCCATTCGTTTATTGCATTTGATAGCACTGTTTTTTGTTCCGCAAAACTCAATTTAGTATTTGCTACCAATAAATCTTCCAATTGTTTGTATCTAAACTTCTTTCCTTTTGGTCCTCCAAATTGGTCCGCGTATCCATCAGTAAATGTATAAATGCAATCTCCTTTCATTAAATCAACACTTTGCAAGGTAAAAGGTTTGTTTTCATGATAAAATCCGCAAGGTTGCTTATCACCTTTATAAGTACGCAATTCCCCATCCCTTACTAAATACAAAGAATTATTAGCAGATGCAAAAGTCAATTTATTAGTAATTTTATCAATACAGCAAACGGTAATGTCCATTCCGTCTTTATTCTCCCCAACATTACCAGTCTGTTTTAAAGTATTTACTATCTTATCTCTAATTAAATTTAAAACCACTGCTGGGTCCTCAATTCCTTTACTGTCAATTACATCTTCTAAAAAAGATAAACCGAGCATGGTCATAAAACCACCCGGAACGCCATGTCCAGTGCAATCGGCAGTGGCATAAAAGAGTTTGTCTTTTTTATTACTTATCCAATAAAAATCACCACTTACAATATCTTTTGGGTTAAAGAAAACAAAACTATCTTTAAAGTGCGAGTTAAATTGTGCCTCTGAAGGCAAAAAAGCCCTTTGAATACTTTGAGCATAATTTATACTATCTGTAATTTCTTTTTTTTGATGTAAAACTTCCTCGTGTTTTTGTTCAATAATTTCTTTTGATTTAGCAAGTTCTAACCTACTCCTAATTTCATTAAGTGTTAATCTGTACCTCGATCTAATTAAAAATATAGTGAATATAACTACTGATAAAGTGAGCAACCCACCATTTATTAAAAACTCATTTATTGTTAATTGACTATTTAATTTATAAAAAATGATATTACTAACTAGAGTTGCAATAGAAATAAAAATAGAAAGTTTTATGTCCCAAAGCACCAGCATACCAACACCTATAAATAATACAATATAGGCTAAGGTGTGTTTTTGAAAATGCTCTAAATCCATTACACTCCACATATAAGCATTTTGAATACTTATACCAAGCACCAAAATAAATACGCATGTGTAAATGCTAATTTTAAAAGTGTTTTTTAAAATTAAACTGAGCGCAGAAATAACAGAAACGGTTACTCTAAATGTTAAAAAAGGAAGCCAATACTCTGGAATAACAAAATAATCACTAATAAACCAAACTAAGTTTAATACAATACCAACTATACAAGCCACAAAATGAAAACGTTCTGTTGACTTGTAAAACGCATCTTTTATTTCTGTTTCAGGAATATTAATTGCTGCCATTATAGGCTAAGATAATTAAAAAAACCAAATTTTAACAAAAATACTAAACTTACTTTCAAAAAATGTGAAGTGCTTATTTTATACAGAAGCCTCTTTATACTTCTCCATAAATTCCATTGCTTTTTGCATCATATCTGTTGAACCCAAAAACAAAGGAGTACGTTGGTGCAATTCAGAAATATCTAAATCCATAATTCTTTTATAACCATCAGTAGCTGTACCACCTGCCTGTTCAATTATAAATGCTAAAGGGTTGCACTCGTACAATAATCTTAATTTTCCTTTTGGAGATTTTGTTGTTTTAGGATAAATATAGATTCCCCCTGTAATTAAATTTCTGTGTATATCAGCAACGCCCGAACCAATGTAACGGCTGCTATAAGGGCGGTTAGTCTCTTTGTCTTCCTCTTGGCAATATTTAATGTATTTTTTAACACCATCAGGGAAATGCAAATAATTTCCTTCGTTTATTGAATAGGTTTTGCCTTCTTTTGGCATTTGCATATTTGGATGTGATAAACAAAACTCTCCAATACTTGGGTCTAATGTAAATCCATTTACACCTTTACCAGTTGTATAAACCAACATAGCAGAAGAACCATAAATAATATATCCTGCTGCTACCTGCTCTGTTCCACGTTGCATAAAATCTTCATAAGTACCAGGGCCATTTAAACTTGTTCTTCTGTAAATAGAAAAAATAGTACCGATAGAAACGTTTACATCAATATTTGATGAACCATCCAAAGGATCCATTGCAACTACATAACGTGCATTTTTAGAAATATCAGAATCAATAGTAATAATGTCTTCATTTTCTTCACTTGCAATGGCACAACATTCACCACCTGCTTTTAATGCAGCAATAAATTGGTCATTAGCAAATATGTCAAGTTTCTTAACTCTTTCGCCTTGTACGTTTGTGTCCCCAGTTTCTCCTAATATTTCTACTAAACCAGCCTTAGTTACTTCACGATTTACAATTTTAGCTGCAATTGCAATATCACGTAATAAACGAGATAACTCGCCTTTAGCAAATGGAAAATCGTTTTGTTTTTCAATTATAAATTGACCTAAGGTTTTTGCGTACATAATAGTTGATTTTGTTTTGACAAACGTACAAAATTTTATCAAAAAAATGACAAAGAAGTGTTCTTAAAAATACTAATCCTAATTATTACTTAGAATATTCGTCTTTTAGAAACTCTCTCCAATCTCCTAAATTAGAAATTACCTGTATTTGACGGTAATGGTAATGGAATTGCTCTTCGTTTTCTTGAGCATTTAATACAGATAAACGGTATTTATCAAAATTAGCTAAGGCATAACGCTCCTCTGCGGTAAGCGTTTTTCCACTAAATTCTTTATCACGCAAGTCGTTAATGCTTTCAGCACCACCAATTTCTTGCTTGGTAAAAAACCCTTTAGCTATATCATTCTTAAAATCCATTTAATTACAAAGTTATAAAATGGATTGATTAATTTAGCATATTAAAAATTCTATTGCTAACAATTTTATGTTAAAACACTGCTATATTAAGGTTCTAAGTGTATTATACATATGCTGTTGCATAAGTTTTTCCTCCAAGGCACAACATCAAATAAGCAAATTTGATTTACAATGGGCTGTTTTGCATCCATTTTCATCCATTAAAATAAAAAAAGAACTTAAAGTGGCCATGAAGATTTACCAAGAAGTAAAAACAGCTAAAACACTTGATACACTTGAATATGGTGGGAAATTAGATGCTTTTAGACATGTTTTTACAATGGCGCTTTTGACTAAAAATATAAATACTAAAAAGCTAAGAAAACTTGGCATTGCACACGAAAAAGGAAATAAAAGGCTTTTTTATAAAAACAAACTAGAATTTGGGGAAAGGGCCGATAGTTTATCCTGTGAAATGGATTTATTAAATAATGAACTTGGATTTGAAATAGGTAAAAACCATAAAAAACTAAGTATAAATGAATTAAAACTAGAGGTAATAAACCAAATTATTAGCGGGAAAGCCTTTTATTTAAAGCGAAATAGTGAAAATTCTTATGTAAATTGCAATAATGAGCCAATAAATTTGAAGTTTTATATTGGTAAATGGTCTATTCCTAAATGCTTGGTTAGGAGTAATTTTTAAGAAATTTTGTTAGAAAGCACATTTTTTTGTTGAAAAGTTTATAAAATAAAAAAAAAGTGTATATTTGCCGTCCATTTTGGAATTAGTTATGGGTAAGAGTCAGTACAAAATACAGTTTGGCGGATTATCGTTTGGCGAACACCAATTTGAATTTGAAGTGAATGATAAGTTCTTTGAACAATTTAGTGAAAGTGAAAT
>CALMMX010000339.1 GCA_937868545.1 uncultured Bacteroidota bacterium | reverse complement strand
AATAACTGTAAAATTAAATGCAAGACGATTAATAGCTAAAAATCTTAAACTCGAAGAAATTATTTCACAAAGAACTGCAACAATTGAAGAGCAAGTTCATTTGTTGGAGCATCAGAAAAAAGACATTACTGATAGTATAAATTATGCGCAGAGAATACAGCAATCCATTTTGCCAAGTATTGATGAAGTAAAGAAGTTTTATGAATCAAGTTTTATTTTTTTCCAACCAAAAGATATTGTAAGTGGGGATTTTTATTGGTTTAAAAAAACTAGTGAATGTGAGTTTTTAATTGCTTGTGCAGATTGCACTGGACACGGAGTTCCAGGCGCATTTATGAGTATGATATGTTCCGATAAATTAACTGAGGCCTCTAAGCAAACACATAATCCAGCTGAAATTTTGTTTTTTGTTAATAATGGAATTAAAAACGTTTTAAAACAAAATATTAGTAATGAAATTAACAATAGAGATGGGATGGAAATTGCGTTGGTAAAGTATAATTACAAAACTAAGGAGCTAGTTTTTGCTGGAGCAAACAGGCCGTTGTGGCTTGTTAAAACTTTAGATAATTCATTAGTTGAAGTAAAACCTACTAAAGCAAGTATTGCTAGTTTTACTGAATATGATTTTGAGTATAGTAATAATTATTTTTCTCTTAATAAGGGCGACATGATATATTTATCTAGTGATGGTTACGCCGATCAATTTGGTGGCAGCAGTGGAAAAAAATTAATGTCTAAAAACATGAAATCATTTTTTTTGGAAATAATGAATTTGGATATTAATGAACAACAAATGTTAATTGATACTAAGATTAATGATTGGAAAGGGAACTATGAACAAGTAGATGATTTACTTGTAATAGGTTTTAGAGCATAATTAAAATAGTGGTAATCATTAATCCCACAGTGTCCAACGTGTTGGGCTGTAATCAGTAGTTTTTACTTTGAAATTGACAATTTCATAATGCGAAAGTTTATTTTTTTCTAAGAAAAAACTCAATTTCATTTTATTTTTTAACCATTTAGGATAATCAGAACCTGCAAATAGTTCAAGATAAACTGTGTGAATTGTTTTGCTTTGATTAAAGTATTCCTTTAAATTTTCGGCTTTGAAGAAAATTGCCTCTTTACCTTCTTCTGAAACCGATAAACATAATTTATCATCAGCAACATTTAAAATTGAATCCGTTTTATAACTTAGTTCAACTACCAAACTTTGAAATTGTTTTAAATCAATTTGTTCAATTGGAACACCTATATTAAATGGGTATTTTAAGTCTTTTGATGTTAAAGAGAAATACGTACTATCATTATAAAAGGTTAAGGCTTTTTTTGAATCTGTAAATACATTTAACGCACTATTTAAAAGCGATTTATTTTGTAAAATTGATACATCTTCATTTGCTTGTTTCTTTTTAGATAATACAAGTACATTGCTAAAATAATCCTCTTTATGTAAATATAAATAAGGGTAATATTCCTTAATTATTTGAGTTGTGGAAGCGTTTATTCCACCTAAAACAATATATGGTTGAGTTAATGACTTTAAATAATTCCTTAATTTACCAACAGAACTATAAGCACTATCGTAAACCGTTATGTAATTTAATTTTTCATTATATTTCTTTTGATAGATGTCTACAAAAAATTCTTCCGAAGCAAAAATGCCTGTTGAGCTATTTTGCCCGAAATTTTTAGTTACATCTAAATAAATTTTTGCTTGTTGTTCAAATTCATGAACATGTACTTTCGAAAATAAATGCTTTTTACGAATAGATTGAAATCCAAATGCTAAAATTAAAAAACTACTAAATAGTGCAATTTGCCTATTATTAAAATTTTGTAAAAATGAAGAAACAAAAACAATTAGGGCAATACCGCAAAATAATAAACAGGAGTTTTGAAGAATAGGATTTTTGTATACAGAGTATAAATGTATAATTACATAGTTTAAAATAAATAACCAAAATAGAAATACTTGTTTTTTGGATATTGGATTCAGTTTAAAAATAGAATTGAGTATGAAAATCAAAAAAAGTATCATTACCGCAATTCCACTGTAACCACAACCAAATAGAGTTTTTATAAAATAATAAATTTCATTGCTTCTTGGTGGAGGTAACCAGCCTCCAACTTGGGTTCCTATTCCACCAATAGAAAATTGATATAATGTTATAGGTAAATGTGGTAAATAAACTGCAATTGCTAATCCGCAAAACAATAGGTATTTTTTTATGCGATCTTTTTTTATGTAAAAGAACGATAACCCTACTGTAGTAAAAGCAAATAGAGAACTTAAATGATGATTATAGGCACATAATGCAGCAAATAGTGCAAATAGAAAGTAATCTTTTGTTTTTACTTCGTTTGAAAATAATATTTTAAAAATGGAAATTAATAACAGAATGCTAAATAAAACCCCTGTAATATACATTCGCGCATAGGAACTATACACTAAAAAGATAAATGAACATGATACAACGGTGGCAGCTATAATTCCAACGTGTTTATTGAAAAATTCAACGCAAAACTTATAGATGTACCAAATGCTAAGAATACTACAAATTAAAAATGGCAATTTAATAGCTACCTCATTATATCCAAACCACTTTACCCAAAACCACAAAAACAGTTGTATTAAGGCTGGGTGGGTGTCGTTTAGTTTAACTCCGTTTGTCAATTCATCAAAAAAACTTGAGTAAACAGTACGGCTTAAACCACTTAATTCATCATGACTAAACTCATAATTAAACAAGGGAATAAAACGAAATATAATTCCTATGAGTATTATTAGTAAAATACTCCAGTTTTGTTTTATGTTTAAAATTAATTTCATTTTAATGTAGTGCTAATATAAAAATAATTATCATTTTTGTGTTTTATAACTCTAGTGTTTGTTCTGATTGTTTTCAGAAAGTATACAATTGCCCAGGTGTTGGAATGGTATACAAGTACGCTTGAGGTGCGTATGTCGTAAGACGTGGGAGTTCGAGTCTCCTTCTGGGTACAAAGAGAGGCTGTCTTTTTTAGACAGCCTCTCTTTGTTTTAAACTTATGTAAATCGATTATGTTTTTTTTAATAGAAAATAGTAAATCGAAATCAAATTGTTAAACTACTTTTTAATTTTAACAAATACAATTTCACTATCCTTAGCCTTTTTGGTAATACTTGTGCCTAGTAGGAGTAGTTGATCTTCATTATCCATTAAAATATGATTTGAAAATTTTACTCCCCAATTCTCATTTTTGAAATCTTCATACTTAACTGTTTTGCTTTCTAAGTTATAGCTAATAATAGATAACGAAGTAATAACATCCCTAGCTTTTTTTGGAGTAATTACTCCTGTTTTATTATCCCACTTATTATAGTCTAGTACATTTTGCACCAAGCAATACATGGTTTTTTTGTCTTTTGAAAAGGTGAAATAATTTTCAGAAAATTCTGCATTTTTAACTATGAAGGCTTCTAAGTCACCCTTTTCGTTAAACACTGCGTTTTTAACATTTTCATATCTACCACCATAAATAAATTTTCCGTTTACAACAGCCATTTGTGCTGCATGCACTTTGAAATTTAAGTCTGATTTAGTTTTTTCACCATTTACATTAATTAATGAAGCTGTGATGTTTTCAGGTGTAACATTTTTCACATATACTACCTTTCCATTTTCTATTTTAGCTAGCTGAAAATTAGGGTAATCTTTTGGATTAGGAACTGCAAAATCTGCATAAGTAGTGGCGGTTTTTCCAGACTCGCCACACAAATATATTGCACCATCTTTTGCATAAACTTGTGAAATGAGCCATTGTGAATTAGGTGCTACTATGGTTAATTTTTCTTTTATTTCATAGGTGCTCCCATCTACGTAAAAATATTCATAATTATTTGCAGGAACTGTAGGTAGTTTCGACTTTTTATAATTTATAGGTAATGTTACAAAAACGTAATCAAATACGCCTGGGGCTTTTTCTATTTCTTTACCATACATTAAACATTGGTAGTTAAACGTAAATGTTTGTTCCTTTAAAATAGTCGTATTCTCATCATACTTTCTAAAAATATAATGTTGTTTTTCTTCCTTGTTAACACCACTTGTATTAAAGAGAATATTACCTCCGTTAGGTACTGGATTACTAAACATAGGAATCCATCTTTGTCCTTTTTCTTCTTTAGCATCTTCACTTGTTTTTTTAACTACAACTGGGTATTCATTACAATATGTTGGCCCATTATTCCCACTACTTACGGATGATTCTACACTTATTATGGAAGATGCTAACTTAAAGCCACTCATAGTAGAATTACCAGTAACAATTGTTGTAAACATAAATGAATTGTCGATTGGTCCTTTTGGCATTGGAGTAGACGCTGATGCCATCACTTTAGCAATTGCGGGACTATTACTGCCTTGAGCAATGGCTTTGTATTTTTTACCAAATATATTTTCGTTGTTCAATAAAGCTTCTTCAGAGCTTTTATATTTAACAGACTTGGTTTCTAAGTAATTAAAGTCTTTATCAAAAATTAACTTATCGACGTTCCATTTAAGGCCTCTATAAGTAGTCGTCCAAAATGTTTCAGATTTGTCGCATTCAGGTTGTTTCATTTTTATAAATACACTGCCTGTTAGCGTATCTATACCAGCTTCGCCAAATTGCCAATTTTTATGTTTGTTTTGAGATTCTAAATCAAAACTTTTTGATGTTACTTCTACTTGAGCATTCAATGCTAAAAGCGATATTCCAAATACCGATGTAATGATTGTTTTTTTCATAGTTTAATTAGTTTTTAATAAATTTTGTTACTCCTGTTTTACCTTTAACATCTGTTAACTCTATAAAATACATCCCAGAGTTTAAATCAGAAATTGTGATGTTTGATTGGTTAATCGTTTCATCTTTCATTATTTTTCCATCAATTGAAATAATTTTTAAATGAACTCCTACATTAAAATCAACTCCTTGAATTTGTATGGATTGACTTGCTGGGTTTGGAAAAATATTGAAACTAATTTTATTATTAATTTCCGTTACACCAACTGCATTAATATCTCTTTTATAAACTTTTGGATGTAAGCCTCCATTAGATACAGAGGCAAATAATGAATTTCCACTTTTTTCAATATTTGAAAAGTTACAACTACTACAGGCTGTATTAGTATAATCAATAGCAAAAGATGCTCCGCCATTTGTGGTTTTGTATATATAACCTTTGCCACCCACATAAATTGTATTAGCGTCGATAGCACAAATACTACCTCCAAATGAATGAGTTGCCGTAAAGCTAGGAATGGAACTAGTAAACCCATTTGTAATATCTGTCCATGTAGCTCCTCCATCGTTAGTTTTATACATTTTTGAGGTTTTTACAATAAACCCTTCTGTTGCACTAATAAAATCAACTGCCCCAACGCCACTTCCACCAAAGGTTGGCATTGATACTGCAGACCATGTAGCTCCGCCATTAACTGTTTTAAATAACCTTACTTTACCAATGAATGCGGTATTATCATCAACAATGTCAACAAGTTCCATACTTGGAATGCTTCCACATAGAGCAGTATGACTAATTACAGACCATGTGTTTCCGCCATCATTTGAATAAGCGGCTTTGCAATATTCATCTACTGCAATTCCTAAAGACCCAACTACTTTGATGTCGTTTATTGTTAATGCTGGCGATGTAGTAGCTTGTATTGTAAAAGTAGCGCCATTATTTGTGCTTTTAAATACCCTTGACCCTCCACCTAAAAAAATATTTTGTGCACTAGAATAATGAACTCCTCTAAATTCAGGATAAGGTGCAACATCTTTTTCAGGACTCCATGTGGCACCGCCATCTGTTGTTAAATAAAATCCGTAACCTAAGGATACAATACCTTTGTTGTCATCAAAAAAGGAAAAGTCATCTAAACTGGTACTACTTAATGTAGTTGTTCCAGTTGTAGGAGAGCCAGGTGTAAAAATTGGAGCCCATGTTTGAGCATTCAATGAAACTCCAATAGAAACTAAAACTGAGAATGCAATTGATTTGATTAGTTGTTTTTTCATAATGAGTGGTTTAATAAGTTTATACAAAAATGAGATAATGAACTCACTTAATATATAGTACTGATGTACTACACTATCCTTATTTATCTTTTAATAACCAATTACACTGTGTTTTTATCCTTTTTTAATCATGCTAGTTTTTAAAAATCTTATTTGTTTTGTATCACAGTTATTTAATATATAATTTTATATTTGATTAGTATATTTTATGAAAAAACATCAGATCATCTTATTATTCATTTTTGGAGTTTTTTTTCATACTCTAAATAGTCAAAATCAGATACAAGAAATATATAAAAAGTCAGCACAAGAATTTAAAATTGGAAAATATGACGATGCTTTAATCTCTAATATTAATGCGCTCAAATTAGCTGAACAATCTAAAATTTGCGACCAAATTGCTTATGCTTATTTACAAGTTGGTAAAATGCAGTATTATAATAAGGATAGGAGGCAAGCACTATCTTATTTTTTTAAATCAAAAACATTAGCGGATTCCTGTAAAATTGACAGCATACAGCATATTGTTAATCATAATATTGGTGCTATGTACGTTGAATTAAGAATTACGGATTCCGCTTTATTTTATTTAAATACGACTTTAAATATCCTTAAGTCCACAAATAAATATGCAGATCTTTCAAAAGTTAATTCAGTCATTGCAGATTTATATTTGGTTAATAATAGAGATTACGTTGTGGCTGAAAAATATATTATAGAGGCCGAAAAATATGCCCATAAATCTAATAATATAACATGGGTTGCTTTTGCAAAAATGAAACGTGGAATTTTATTAGAAAGATTAAAAAAATATGATGCAGCCCTTGACACATTAAATTCTGCTTTAAAATTATACAATCAAATTGGTGCTGTAGAAGGTAGATTATATGCTATATGGATTATGATGGATGTAATGTTAGCAACTAATGACACAAATGCAAGAAGTACTATTTCCAAGTATATTTCCATTAAAGATTCATTATACAGAGTAGAAGGAGCAAATAAGATTGCTGAATACAAAACGATTTACGAAACCGAAAAAAAGGAAACTGAAAATACAATTTTACAACAAGATAATATATTAAAACAATCAAAAATTGATCAACGAAATAAAACTATTATTGTTCTTGCTATTGGTATTTTATTGATTGTATTTATTGTTATTTGGCGTATTAATATTATTAATTTAAAAAAGAAACAAAAAGAGTTGGAAACCACACAAGCTATTCAACAAGAAAAACAGCGAATATCACGTGATTTACATGATAATGTTGGTGGTCAATTATCTTATATCTTATATTCGTTAGAAGACATTAAAAATGACGATAAACAAAAACGTGTCGAGTTGTCAAACAACATTAATGAATCAGTACGCCAAGTAATTAGTAATTTACGTGAAACCATTTGGGCAATAAATGAAGAGGATTTGAGTGTAACAGACTTGTCGGACAAATTAAAAATGTATACAAGACAATTATTTAAAAACTCTAAAGCAAAAGTTAGTTTTAACGAAACTATTATCGAGGATATTAAATTGAAATCTGCAGTTGGTTTAAATTTGTTTAGAATGTGTCAAGAGATTATAAATAATGCTTTTAAATATGCTCAAGCTGCCGAATTAACAATTATAATTAGAGCTCAAGAACAGGTTGAAATTGAGATCTCAGATAATGGTGTTGGATTTAATATATCTGATGTTCCAGAAGACAGTTATGGTTTAAAAAATATTGCAAGCAGAGCAGAGGAATCTAATATCACAATAAATAGCAGTTCGGTAATAGCTCAAGGAACTACTTATTTATTAGTAGTATAATTGTACTATTTTTATATTAAACATATAGCCACACCTTTATGAAAAAAAAAGACATGACATACATTGCTATTGTTGACGATAAACAAGCATTAAGAAACGCTTTAAAAGAAAGACTAAATGCGTTTAATAATTATAAAGTACTTTTTACGGCAGAGAACGGTAAAGATTTTTTAGAAAAAATGGTTGATGCCAGAAAATTAATTGAACCAGATGTTATTTTAATGGATATTGATATGCCTATTATGAATGGTATTGAAGCCGTTTCTCAAGGGAAAGATAGATACCCCAACTCTAAATATTTAATGCTCACTATATTTGATGAGGATGAAAAAATATTTAGTGCTATTAAAGCTGGAGCCGATGGTTATTTATTAAAAGACGAACCTATCGAAAAAATTAAAGAGGCTATAATTAATTTATTAAATAATGAAGGCGCTCCAATGTCGCCAAGTATAGCACGAAGAGCACTTAAATTACTCATGAATGCCAATATAGATATTCAGGAACCTGCTTTTTGTTCTGAATTAGATTATAAGTTAACTGAAAGAGAAAAACAAATATTACTAAAACTCATTGATGGTTTGGAATATAAAGAAATAGCTGAATTAATGGACGTTAGCCCAAATACAGTTCGTAATCACGTTACTAAAATATATAAAAAACTACATGTAACTACCCGAGCACAAGCCATGAAATTATTTTCAAATAAGGGGTGATAATATTAGCAAGTTGTATTCCATTATTAGATATATACATTATTTTAAAGTAACGGATTAAGTTTGTCATACAACTTTGTTATAATTCTTAATAATCAATTTTAACAAAAGAGGCTGTCTAAAAAGAGACAACCTCTTTTTGTTGTGTAACATTTGTAATCGAAAGACGTGGGAGTTCGAGTCTCCTTCTGGGTACAAATCCTCTCATGGCAATGAGAGGATTTTTTTATTGACATTATTGATATAGAATTATGTTTTATTCATGTTAATTATTAATCAATTGTCTATATATTTCAATTTTTTCAAAAAAATCAGATGTTTATTTTCATTAGTTTGAATTAATATTATTCGCATATTTACGAACAGAAATAAAAACACATGCCAACCGAAACAAAAAAATACACCGATAAACAAGAGCTAATAGCTAAGTTTAGCAATGCACTTGGGCATCCGGTAAGGGTAGCTATTCTTCAACAGCTTTCAAAACAGAGTTGTTGCTTTCATGGAGACATGGCAGAAGTATTACCCATAGCAAATAGCACCTTGTCGCAGCATTTAAAGGTGTTAAGAGAAGCAGGATTAATACAAGGAGAAATTGATCCTCCAAAAACTAAATACTGTATTAATAAAGAGAACTGGAACTTAGTAAAAGGTTTGATGATAGGATTTTTTGATTAAAAAAAATTGAATATGATATTCGTCATCTTACGAACTACGAACAACAAGTAAATTCACTAATAGAAACAAAACATAAAATTCAATATGAAAAAGCAAGTAAAAGTATTAGGACCGGGATGTGCAAAATGCAAAACCACCTACAACAATGTTTTAGAAGCTATAAAGCAAATGGGAATCGAAGCAGATGTAACCAAAATAGAAGACATTGAAGAGATGATGAAGTACAATGTGCTTACAACTCCCGTTTTAATTATTGACGATATAATTAAAGTAAAAGGCAGAGTTGCTGATATTAACGAAATTAAACAATTGTTAACTGCTTAAAATTATAACAATGGAAAAGCAAACATTAGTAAAAGAAGTATGTCCAGCAAATCCTGTTGTTACTAAAAATAAAAGATGTTCAATTGGTTACAATATATTGTAGATTGGTTAATCTATTCAGTCTTTAGTTTAACTCATGGCTCTAAAATTGGCGATGCGTTAAATTTCTTTGTATTTGATACAATAAAGATTTTTATCCTATTAGGATTTATAACCATTTTAATGGGTATCATTAATTCGTACTTCCCAATTGATAAAGTCCGCAATTTTTTAACCAAACGTAAATGGTATGGCTTCGATTATTTCTTGGCATCTTTTTTTGGAACTATTACTCCATTTTGTTCTTGCTCCTCTGTCCCTTTATTCATAGGCTTTGTAAAAGGTGGTATTCCATTAGGTGTAACATTAGCTTTCTTAATTTCATCTCCATTAGTTGATGCAGTTTCGGTTGCCATGTTCCTTGGGATGTTTGGATGGAAAGTAACAATTGTGTACGTGGTGAGTGGTATTGTTTTATCAATGATAGCAGGATACACGCTTGGTAAATTAAAATTAGAGCATTTATTGACTGATTGGGTGAAAAAAATATTAGAAAATAAACAAATTGAAGATGAAAGCTATGTAGAAGAAAAACAAACTTTCATGCAACGTTTACCTGGTATTGGAAAAGAGGCATTAGGGATTGTTAAAGGCGTTTCAATTTACATTTTAATTGGTATTGCCATTGGTGGTTTAATGCATGGATTTATTCCTACCGGATTTTTTGAGCAATATATTACTAAAGAAAATCCCTTTGCTGTGCCAATAGCAACATTAGTTGGTGTGCCCATGTATAGCAATGCCGCAGGTGTTTTACCTATTATGCAAGTCTTGGTTCAAAAAGGCATTCCAATTGGAACAGCCATTGCGTTCATGATGGCGGTTGTTGGCTTATCAATACCAGAAGGTTTATTACTTAAAAAAGTAATGACAACTAAAATGCTTTTAATATTTTTTGGAGTAGTAACAGCATGTATTATCATTTCAGGATATTTATTCAATTTAATTCTATAAAAAAACAGAGCATGAAAAAAACAATTTTAATTCTCTCCGCAATAGCAAGTATCTTTTTAGTCGCTTGTAATAATAGTCAAACTGAAACTGCGAACGCAGAAGCCAGTAAAAAGGATTCTACTTCAACTAATTTTAAAAGCCCTAAAGCTGACATCACCGTAGATGAAGCCTTGGCTTTAAGTAAAGAAGGCGCATTAATTATTGATGTTAGAGAGCCAGATGAATTAGCTGAATTAGCTTTTGATGTAAAGGATGTGAAAAATATTCCATTAGGAGAACTAGAATTAAGATTAGCAGAAGTACCCAAAGACAAGCAAGTAATTGTTGTTTGCAAAAAAGGTGGTAGAAGTTCCCAGGCTTATGAATTATTAAAAGGAAAGGGATTTGAGAATGTAGCGAATATGGAAGGTGGAATGGATGCGTGGAGCGAGAAAAGCTTACCAACTCTTGCAGGAGGCGAAAAGAAAGCGTGTTGCGAAAATCCAAATAGTAAAGATTGTAATCCTGATGGTACTTGTAAAAAACCAGCTGATAAAAAATAAGACTATGACACAAGAATTATTACAAATGTTTAAAATGGGCAGAACCCGTTTAACCAATCAACTACCCAATATTAAGGAGGCGGATCTTGTGAAAAAAATACATCCCAATTCAAACTCTATTGGTTTTTTAATGCAGCACATTGCTGAAGTAGAACAATTGTTTGCTAAGAATGTATTTGGATTAGATATCAGAGTAACAATGTCAACCGTTGGAAAAACAATCCACGACACAGGAAAATTTACCAACCTTAATGCAACACTTGAATTATTAAAAGAATCTGCTTCTGTATTAGAACAGGCAATCTTAAAACAAGCTGATACTGATTGGCAAGGTAATGTTACAACTGCCGAATTTGGAACAGTAACCAAAGCAGAAGCTTTATCTCGTATTATTTCTCATACTGCATACCACGCAGGACAAATAGGTTTAATTTTAAAATACGCAAACTAAATGAAACAACTTTTAATAATTCTTACAATAGCTACAGGGCTTTTCACAGCCTGCAACTCTACTCCAAAAGCGGAGAATGATACCGCTAAAGTTGAAACAACAACCTCTGTTGCAAAACAAAATCGCTTAGAAGTGTATTGTTTTCATGGTACACGTCAATGTGAGACTTGCAAGAACATGAAAGCGAATACTAAAACTGCATTGGATAAATACTTTGCAGCTCAATTAAAAGACAATTCTATTGTGTTTTCAATCATTGATGTGGATGATGAAAAGAATGAAAAATTAGCGGAGAAATTTCAAGCTACCGGAACTGCATTAATGATCAACAAAGTAGTAAATGGAAAAGACAGTATTATCGATTGGAGCGATTTTGCATTTGAAAAAGCCAATGATAACGAAGTATTTATTTCCGAGTTAAAAACCATGATAGACGCTGCTCTGAAATAGCCATGTTGCCACTGTTAAAAACATAAATATAACATGGCTATACCATATGACAGATAAAAAATAATAAAATTAGCATATGAAATAATGACTGAGACACTTTATCAATGGATGAATAGCAGTAACTTTCCTTTAGTTTCTGCTTTACTGTTAGGGATACTTACAGCAATTAGCCCTTGCCCTTTAGCCACAAATATTACCGCAATAGCTTTTATTTCAAAGAATAACTCTGAAGGAAGAAAAAAGGTTTTATTGAGTGGTTTGCTTTACACTTTAGGTTTAGCTTTTACTTATACAAGCATTGCTCTTATTATCACTTTCGGTGCAAGCAAATTTCATGTAGCTAAATTTTTCCAAGGTAATGGAGAAAAGTATGTCGGACCGATTATGGTTCTTGTAGGTTTGGTGATGCTGAATGTGATTAAACTTAATTTTTTAGGAAAAGGAAACTTCACAGAAAAGTGGAGTGATAAGTTTAAAGAGAAAGGATTGCTTGGTGCGTTTTTATTGGGTGCATTATTCGCAATGGCTTTTTGTCCGTATAGTGGAGCATTATACTTTGGCGCATTAATCCCAATGAGTATCAAAGGTGGTGCAGGAATAATGTATCCCTTGTTTTACGCTCTTGGGGCAGGTACATTAGTAATGTTCTTTACAGGTGTTATAGCTTTTAGTATTTCGCAATTAGGAAAATATTTTAAAGCCATTCAAAAAACTGAAAAGGTAATGCGGATCATTGCCGGAGTATTGTTTGTTTTAACAGGTTTGTACTATATCTTAATTTATTTAAAAGTAATAGAATAATGAAGCTCAAAATTATATTGTTTTAACGGCTTTTTCAAATTTTGTTTTTTCAGAGACATCTGGTATTAAAGTTAAAGATGTTGATTTATATAATCAGCATTATAATAAGCTAATCGTGTTTCGGTAATAAGATTTATTGTGTAGTAATAATGAAGTTATCTATCAGAAAGTAGTTTGTAGATTTAAAAATTATAATTTAGTTTTAATAAGGTAGTCTATATTTTGAAAAATTTAGAGTATCCTCGCTTTACGCTATTTGAAGTAAAAAAACGCAAAAAAAGCTCGAACAGTTTTGTTCGAGCTTTTTAAATTCATAATAAAATATTATTCTTTTATCACTTTGATAATTTGTTGTTTATTATTTGCCATTACTTTAATAAAATAAACACCTGTAGCTTCGCTATATATATTTACATCGTGTTTACCAGCTTCAAACATTTCTGCAAAAACAACTTGACCTAAAGCATTTGTTACTGTTACTTTTGATACAGATGTTAATTCTATAATAAATAATCCATTGTTAGGATTTGGATACACATTGATAGAAACATCACTGTTAGCTAACGAAGTAACCCCAGTACATGAACTCACATTTTGAGTCATAGTGGTTGTGTTTGAACAACCATTAGCATCTGTTCCATTTACTGTGTATGTTGTTGTAACAGTTGGTGATACTGCTATAACGGTGGTTGTTGCACTCGTATTCCAAGTATAAGATGTTGCTCCACTTGCACTTAATGTAGCAGTTTGCCCTGTACATATTATAGAGTTGCTTGTACTTGCTAATACAGTTGGTAAGGAGTTTACAGTTACAGTGCTAATTGCTGTGTTAGAACTCACACAACCTGCAGTACTTGTTCCAATAACACTATAAGTTGTATTAGTAGTTGGAGTAACTATAGTTGAGCCACCTTGCACAGTATAAGTACTTGCTCCACTTGGAACAATTGTAAACGTTTTGCCATAACATATAGCACCACTATTTACTGTTACTATTGGTTTTGGATTTACCGTTAATGTTTGCATTGCCATATTAGAAACACAACCATTGGTTGCTGTACCAACTACAGAGTAAGTCGTTGTAGTACTAGGAGAAACTACGTTAGTTGCAGTAATTGGACCTGAAGTCCAAGTAAAAGATGAAACACTACCACTTGCAGTTAAAGTTGTTGAAGTGCCAGAGCAGATTGTACCAGCTCCTGCAATTGCAACAGTAGGACCTACAAGTGCAGTAACTAAACTACCACTAGTAACACCACCTGGCGCTATCCAATTAGAAGTAGCTCCTGTAAGTGCTATATTGGTAAGTGTACCTGTTAATGCACTTGCAGAAGCATCAATTAAAGTAGTAATAGTTGTATTTGTACTTGCTGCAATACCTTGGTTAAAATGATAGTTTGCTAGTAAATTAGGTGCTATTGTAGCAATTTCTCCATTCATGTTATTTTGAATTTCAGGTTGACATAATGTTTTATTCCAAATTCGAACCTCATCAATTGAACCAGTAAAGTTTTCTCCAATTTGATTAGCTCCTATCCAAATAGGGTTTGTATTGTTTCTTAAATTTGCACCTGCTAAAGTTGCGGTATTAGATAATACACCATTCACATAAATGCTAAGTACAGATCCATTCCAAGAACCTGCAACATGTTGCCATACTCCTGTACTTGCAGTAGCTACCGAAGTTACTGAGGTAAATCCCCCGCCATTATCAACATAAAAGGCAAATTTATTAAAGTCTCTTCTTAATAAAAATTGCATATCAGCATTTGAAGTATTATAATTACCAACTATACAGCCAAGCCCAGTGTTTATTGATGGTTTTACCCATGCTTCAACAGTAATTTTATTTGAACTATTTAAAATTGGGTTTAATGAAGACCCTAACATTACACGATCATCAGTGCCATCAAAATGTAGTGTTTCGGCTGCTGAACAAATGTTTGCAGTTACAGATACAGTTGTAGAATTAGCACAGCTATTTGCATCTGTTCCATTTACGGTGTATGTTGTTGTTACCGTTGGTGATACTGCTATAACGGTAGTTGTTGCACTCGTATTCCAAGTATAAGATGTTGCGCCACTTGCAGTTAATGTAGCGGTTTGCCCTATACATATTATAGAGTTGCTTGTACTTGCTAATACTGTTGGTAAAGCGTTTACAGTTAATGTAATAGTTTTAATAGGCATGCATGCATCTGTATTAGTTGCTACTACATTATATATTGTGGTTACAGTTGGACTAACTGAAATAGATGTTGTAGTTGCACTTGTACTCCATGTATAACTCATTGCAGTTAATGTAGAACTTGCTGCTAATACTGCTGAATTACCATTACAAATAGCAGTAGGACTTAAAACAGTAATCATAGAAGGTGCCATACTGCCAGTTGTTACCGCGCCTGGTGCTACCCAATTACTAAACGCACCAGTTAATGCAAAACTAGTTAATGAGCCCGTATTTGTTGCTCCTACTAAATTAGTTAATGTTGTAACACTTGGGTTTGGAGCACTTGCCATACCTTGGTTAAATTGATAATATGCTACTAAGCTAGTTTGCGGTACTGATAATTCTCCACTCATGTTATTTTGAATTTCTGCTTGGCATAAGGCACGAGTCCAAACACGTACTTCGTCGATACCGCCTTTAAAGTTCACATCAAAACTCGTATTGCCAATGGTAACATTGGTTGCATGTGGCACCGCTAAGGTAAGCGGGCCAACATAGGTTGAGCCAGCTAGCTCACCATCTATATAAATTTTTTTCTCTATACCATCGTAAGTAGCAGCAACATGATGCCAATTTCCATCTGCTAAATTTAATGTGCCTGATGAGGCAGATAAATCTGCACCTGACAGCCAAGAATTTTTAATATTTCCAAATTCATCTATACTCAAGGTATTTTCTTCACCACTAGTGCCATAATTACCCCAACCAATAATGCCACCATAATGTAATAGTGCTGGCTTTATGTATGCTTCTAAGGTATATGGCGAATTACCAATTGGGAAATTAGTTGCTGTAGGTACAGTTACATAACTATTATCCCAAAAATTAAGGGCAGCTCCAGCACCAGTAGTGTATGTTGGCACTGTATTATTCAATATTACACTTAGATTGTCATCATCATAATTAGCTGTTGATAAGTCCATCTTGCCATCACCATTAAAATCATCTGAAAACGCTGTGACTGCGCCTGAGCCTGCTATCTCATACTCAACTGCGGATGCAAATATTCCTGTGCCATAGCCCAATAAAATGGAAACCTTGGATGAGCCATCAAACGTTGTTACTAAGTCCATCTTTCCATCTCCATTATAATCGGAAGAAAACACACAGGTTGGACTTGAGTCAAGGCCATAATTAACTGCCGTTGCAAAAGTGCCAGTTGCTGAGCCTAATAAAATGGATATATCGTCTGAGAAATAATTAGCTGTTGCTAAATCTTTAAACCCATCGCCATTAAAATCGGCAGAAAATATTGACATTGGAAATAAACCAACGCTATAATTAATGGCTGCTGCAAAAGTGCCTGTACTAGATCCAAATAAAATTGATACATTATTTGAATTATCATTAGCCGTTGCTAAGTCCATTTTGCCATCGCTATTAAAATCAGCAGAATATACTGAAAATGGACCTGATCCAACGCTGTAATTAACCGCAGCTGCAAAAGTACCTGTTCCACTACCTAATAATACAGAAACATTATTTGAAACTTCGTTTGCAGTTACTAAATCCATCTTGCCGTCACCATTGAAATCAGCAGAAAATACGGAGCCTGGGTTTGATCCAACGCTATAATTAACAGCGGCGGCAAAAGTACCTGTGCTTGAACCTAATAATACAGAAACATTGTTTGAACCAATATTAGCGGTTGCAACGTCCATATTTCCGTCACCATTAAAATCGGCGGAAAATACTGTGAAAGGATTTGTGTCAACCCCGTAATTAACTGCAGGTGTAAAAGTGCCAGAAGCAGAACCCAATAAAATTGAAACATCGTTTGAATTAATATTAGCAGTTACTAAATCTTTAAATCCATCGCTATTATAATCGGTAGAAAATAAAGAGCGTGGACCTGAAGAACTTCCTGTTCCATAATTTACTTTTGGGGCAAAACTAACTTGTGCTTGAGTGCATGTGGCAAGGCTTAACATACTTGCAAGGGTGAGTAATTGTTTTTTCATATGTTGATTTTTAGTGGTTTTATATGCTATTTTTTATGCAGAATTTATTAAAGAATTATCTTTTTAACGTTAATCATTCATTGCTCCTTAGTAAAAGAATGATGTTTTGTAAGAAGATGCATTTATTAATTCAGTTCAAAAAAATGATTGGTTGTTCTTATTATATTTTAAAATTGCTAAAGTAAATTTTTAATAAAGTAGAAATCTGCCCTAAAAGCTAAAACCATTTCTTTTAATCTGCCCTAAAAGCTAAATCTGATTTTTAAGACTAAAATTTATTTTTTATATTTACCTATATGCTTAAGCACATAAAACAGTTTTTGGTAGATTATAAAAAGTACATGTTTAAATACCGCAAAGGTTTTTATGTGATACCAGCATTGATAAATTCGCCCAGTACAATGGTGCAAAGCTTTAAACATACACCTTTTGTAAAATGGGATCCGAAAAAATGTATGCTAAGTATTGATAATCGTTTGGTACAATGCGATGCGTATTATATTGAAATATGTGAGGGTTTGTGGTTTTACGCAAGTTTTTTAAATAGCAGAGCTAATTTGGAGTTTGTAGGGTATTTTAATGAAAATGAATCCAATGATTATTATTGTTTTGGCTACAATTTAATTAAACATAATAACGAAAAAAAAATGGCGCTACAAAGCGGTTTAAGTTACTCGGTTGGTTCGTGGAATTTTTTTAAGCCAGAGCATAAACTTCACCATATCATTTTCAAAAATACTCATATACAGTTTGCTGGTTTGTATATGTCTAAAAAATGGATGGAAGAAAATGTTGTTACTAAAGATAAATATTTAAAGAGTAATTTAGATTTGTTTATAAATTCAAATTCAACGTATAGTATTTGGCCTGATGTAAATATTAATTCTGATTTTATCGAAAATGCTTTAGAGATTGCTAAAATAGATGATGTTAAAGAAAGGGAAATCGAGTTGAACAATTTCGTTAGCAATACTCTTGATTACCTATTACATAATTATGATGTACAGCATAATAATAGTAATTGCTTAGTTAATGTTGACCCAGATTTATTAATAAAGTTGAATAAGGTAGAAAAGCGATTAAAAGATTGTTTGTTAACTGAATTCCCAGGTATAGAATCCCTGGCCACTGAAATAAATATATCACCAGCCAAACTTAAAGCTGATTTTAAGAATTACTTTGGCGACTCTATTTATCAGTTTTACTTAGGTAAACAACTTTTATTTGCTCATGATTTACTTGTTATACATCACAAAAGCGTAGGCGAAACGGCGGAAATTTTAGGTTATAAAAACATTGGAAAATTTGCAGTAGCATTTGAGAAAAAATTTGGTGTATTGCCATCTAAAGTAATTGGTAAACAAAATGATACCTTATAAGTCAAACTTATTTTCCAATATCAAGAAAGAAATAGTGGGTGAAAATAATAAAATTTTAGAAAGACACTTGTTTTATACTAGTAACATCACTGTTTGAAAATTTAATTACTTTTAAATCATACAATGGGTTCAGTAAATCCAATCCTAATTGAAAAGTTTTGTCAGATTAGTAAAACTTATATTAATTTTTTTGGTGGTGATAATTTATTGGATTAGTTAGGAAGAAATGTAATCAATATCTTCTTCCACAAATTCTTTCCCACAAATCTGTAAAGCTTTCTTTAAAATTCATGTTCTTTTCATTGGCTTGTTCCATGCCCATCATTTCTTTACCATTATTTTGATATAGTTTGTAATGAAATACAATCGATTTTTGAAGTTCGCTTTCCTGCATATTTGTTCTACCAAATTTTACAGCATACATATTTAATGTATCGCCATTGTTTTGAGCAATAGTGTAAGGGTCGCTAAACCATCTCAGTATTTCAATATCCTTTTTGCTTTTACATTGTTGCATTAAATACTGATTCCGCTGGTAACTATGCCAAGTAATAGGATTTTGTTTATGTAATAAACTAAACTCCCCTATAAAAATAGTGCTATCATTACTTCCAACGCCATACCATAAAACATTGTTAAGCATGGTTGGATTCGTAATATAATTAGTTACAGGAATTTTATTATTTACAAAAGATTCTTTAACCCTGTTTTCTGCTTGGGCCTTATTTATGAAAGTCAGCCCTAAATAGGCAAAGCAATATATTAGAGCGGCTTGTGCCAACTTGTTTCTTCGTACTCCGTTTTTTTTATAAAAAACTGCAAGTGCTACAAAGATTAACATTGGCAGTGTAAACAACAAGTCAACAATTGCGAGTGTATTTAGAGAATAATTTTCATTTGTAAAAGGAAGCAATAATTGAGTGCCAAAATTAGTGCACCAGTCCAACAAAGAATGACCCCACAAACAAGCCAATAAAAAAATGAACATGCGTTTATAAGACACTTTTTGTTTAAACAGTTTAACTAACAACCAAGCAATA
>CALMMX010000338.1 GCA_937868545.1 uncultured Bacteroidota bacterium | reverse complement strand
ATTTAGTCATATAACATTTTACTACTTTATTGCCAGATAGTTAATTTACTTATTATACTAAGTGATTTATATATTTTCAATATTATATAATCTATTAATAAAATCAGGTATTACAGCAATAACATTAAATACAAAATATATACTTATACTTTGTATGAAATACTAGTGAAGTAGTTTTGTAAACAAAATGAAACTACTTAATAACATAATTGGAGACCAAAGCTTTGGTCTAATAAAAGGCCTAAGCTTTAATAACATAATCGAAGACGTGAGGCAAATTGAAAAAGATGGCGATTGTTACGAAAACGAATTGCCATTATATAATTTACAATGCTTTCATAAACTATACAATGATAAAGATGTGACTTACAAATTTGTTTATTGGTTTGATGATGAGACCAAAAAGCTGACAGAAATAAATTTATTTTTTCATCTTACCTCAGATAAAGTTGAAAATATTACAGAAGATGAGTATGACAGCTTAATACTAAAGATGAAAGAGGCTGTAATTAGAGGGTCTAATTTAAAATTCGTAAAAGAAGAGAAAACTAAAAAAAATCAAGAGGTTATGCTTTTTTACGAAACACAATTACCAACAAAGAATACAGAAGTTGTATTTATGGAATGGAACGAAGATGATTATGATAGTAATACAGAGAAGTGTTTTAAAATAGTATGGCAACTAAAATATTAAATTATGGAAAATAACTTTTTAAAAATTATTCAAGACAAAAAAAATAAATTATTCAGAGGTATTAATTTAGGTGATACAGTAGATTCTGTTATAAAAAAAGAGGGTAAAGATTATTATGAAAGCAAAGAAGTAATGACTTTTTTGAGGTATTATTTTAGGATAAATAGTACTTCCGATTTTGAATATAAAGTCCTTTACTACTATGATAATGAACAGAGAGTAGAAGTTATTTCCTTGACTATTGAATTGGATAAAAATTTAAAAAACATTACTGCACAAGAATTTAATGAGTTAACTGACGATTGTTACAACTATTTGAATGAAAAATTTGGATCACCTGAAACAAAAGAAAAAAATGTTAAAGGAAATGGAAAAGAAATACACCATAGTTGGCAAGATTGTTCTAATGAAAATAAGCCAATTGAAATAATTCTCACATTTTGGAGTAATAAAAAACAAGGTATTGAAAAAGGAATGAAGTTAGAGTTCCAATACTTTTATGAATAAACTATGGAAACATTTAATTTAATACTAAATTCTTGGGTTGAGGATTCTATTGACCCGCCAATAAAGATAGATTTAAAAGGTAGTTCTAGTGTAAGGTTTAAAAAAACAATAGTTCAACTGAAAAAAATATTTAATTGGGAATTAATGCGTTCCGATGGAAGTACTATTGTTTTTTCGAAAGCCACAATACCAACAAATGGTAATATGGTTTCTCTAAAAAAAATTAAAGGGCAATATTTTACACTATCTGAAGGCCTATATATTGATATTGATGGAAAAGAAGTAGCATTAGGGCGGTTATTTAACACAATTAAAGACAATGCAATTACTGTAAAAATTACAAAAGAACCTAATAGAAAATTTATACATTTTAAAATGAAAGATTGTACACTTAACTGGCATTATAACAGTTATTGGAAAAGTGTTAGGTTAGCTTTTAATGCTTGTTCATTGGATGAATGTGATTTGCCATCCTATGATAAAAAAATATTTACAAAAGATTTTGGCGTATCTCCTAAATTATTTGATGAAGCCAAAACCAAAAAATCGCTAAAAAAATAAAAAATTAACATAAAATTTATGACAAATTATTCTAATTTATTTAAAGAAATAATTCTGAGTTTAGAAATTGGACAATTTAGAACTATAAAAATTGGTGATAATATTGAAACTGTAAAAACTAAAGAGGAAGGAAATGAGATGCATTGTGGTAATATTTACATGCCATACATACAATATTTTGTACATTTTAAAAATAAGTCCAACGAATTTAAATTAATGTATCTATATGATAATAATGTTATTGGCCATATTCAATTTTCTATTGAGTATAGAGAGCATTCACCATTAAGTGTTTCGTTAGAGGACTTAAATCTAATTACAAACGATTTTCTTACTTTCTTTAATGAAAATTATGGTGAAGTTGTAGAAAAAGGAAAGCAAGGGCTTGGGAATAAAGGTCGTGAATCATTTCAAGTATGGCATTTTAAAAACGAGCAAATAACATTGGTTAATCATTTTAAACCAAAAGAAAAAACACCAAGTTATTTACAAATTACCTTTGCAAAACTTGTTTAAAAAACCTCATTACTTATTGGAAGTCATATTTATACTCCAATTTTCTCATTCACAATCTTTAAAATTTCAGTTTCTAAAGCAATAGTTTGTTGTTCAATTAATTTCCCTTTCGAAATTATTTCATTTACAAACGTTTTATCATCGTATCCACTTGCATTTATTCTTACGTTCATAAATGCACCCATTACTGCACTTCTTGCGCATAATGCACCAACACCTGCATCACTTACCGAATTTGGATTACCAACTTCTGCCATCGCTTTTACTAAAGTCATACTTTCAAACGACAATTGCATCACTTTATAAGGAATTTCAATTGCAAATTTTGTTGCTTCTTGGATAGCGTTTTTTCTTTGTACCTTTTCTTCATCAGTGCCTTTAGGTAAACCAAAAGCGGTCATAATCTTATTAAAAGCAGCAGTATCTGCATCTACTAATTTTATAAGTTCATCTTTATAAAACTGTCCTTTTTCAGCCCAATTACTAAACTCTTCCCATCTTTCGTCCCAACCTTTTTTGTGCGAAGACAAGTTTGCAACCATAGTAGCTAAAGAAACGCCCAAAGCTCCAATATAAGCAGATATAGATCCACCACCAGGTGCAGGGCTTTCACTTGCTGTTTCATCTGCAAAATCAGTAAGCATCATACTTACTAATTTACTGTCTTGTTTATTTTTTAATAAATATTCTATTACACGTTCTTCGGGTTTAAATGGAGCCAACTCATCCAATCCCATTGATTTTACAGCAATTTTTATTAACTCTTTTTCAGACACTCCAATTGAGCGTTCTTGTTTTTGTAAGAAATATTTACCTGCATCTAATAAAGATTTTAATGGCACAAGACCTACTAATTCTGAACCAGTAACTCTAATTCCCCTAGCAGTAGCCTTTTTACAAACCTCATCAAAAGCAATATGCAATGGTGTTATATTTATATTAGTTAAATTCATTGAAATTTGAGCAACACCATATTCTTCAATAAACCAACCTATTGCTTTTACAGATTTTAAACTACCTGGTATATTTACAGGATTACCCTTTTCATCAGTAACAATTTTCCCATTAATAGAATTGCCTTCTCGCTTTACCCTTCCTGCCTCACGCACATCAAATGCAATTGAATTAGCTCTGCGCGTAGATGTAGTATTTAAATTTACATTGTATGCTACTAAAAAATCACGTGCTCCAATTACTGTTGCACCGCGCTTCGCATCGTATTCTGTTGGACCAAAATCAGGTTTCCATTCAGGTAATTTTATCTTCTTAAAAAATCCTTCGTATTCTCCAGCACGAATAACTGATAAATTATTTCTTTCTTTATTTGGTTGAGCAGCTTCATACAAATACACAGGTAAATTCAATTCTTTACCTACTCTTTCACCTAATTTAACAGCCCATTTAGCTGTTTCTTCCATGCTAATATTTGCAATTGGAATTAACGGACAAACATCTGTAGCTCCCATGCGAGGGTGCTCTCCTTTATGCTTGCTCATATCAATTAATTCGCCTGCCTTTTTTATTGCAACAAAAGCTGCATCAATAACAGCTTGTGGTTCACCTACAAAAGTAACTACAGTTCTATTTGTTGCTTTTCCTGGGTCAACATTTAAAAGTCGAACTCCTTCAATTTTTTCAATTTCATTTGTAATTTGAGAAATAACTGATAAATCAATTCCCTCCGAAAAATTTGGAACACATTCTATAAGTTGTTGCATAGTAAGTTTTTTAGTATTCAAAAATAACTAAAATTGGATTTAAGAACGTATTTAATTAATTAACAATACAGTTTTAACTAACAATAATAAATAATAGTTAATCGTTAAGTATTTGATTTAAATTTACC
>CALMMX010000337.1 GCA_937868545.1 uncultured Bacteroidota bacterium | reverse complement strand
CAATAAATTTAGGATACCCAATTAATACTCCAGATGATGATATTTATTACGTATTATCTGCAAATGGTGAAACTGGATATTATGCTTCAGGAAAATCTGGTGGCTATGGTTTAAAAGACATTTACAAAGTAAATCCTGGTTATATTGGCAAAAAACCATCTGTGTTTATTGTAAAAGGTAAAATAAAAGTAGATACTTTACCTGTTGAAGCTACTATTATTGTTGAGGCAATAAATAAGAATAATAAAAAATTTGGTGAATTTAAAAGTTCGTCTTCTAACGGAAATTACCTTATTTCTTTACCAAGTGGTGGCGAATTTAAAGTAACATACACTTATAAATCACTTAATTCAAAGTCAATAGAAATAAGCACTGCTAATCTTGAAGGATATAATGAAAAAATAAATAATGTAAATTTTGAAACTAAAACAGATACAACAAAACAAGTTATTGCATTAAACAACATTCCAAAAGACACTTTAAAAGTTAAAACTGAAACAAACACAGTTGCTGCTATTGATAATAAAGTAAAAGAAGAACCTAAAACTGTTGTAAAAACAGAACCCAAAATAGTTACTCCAAAAGAAACTAAATCAGAAAAACCTAAAACACAAGTTGTAAACCATACTGATAAATTTAAACCAAATACTATTTTACAAGCAAAAATCAGAGACTATAGCTTAAAATATGGCGATATTACTGCTGATAGCCTTGTTTTTAGAGTTCAAATAGCAGCTTTTAAATACCCAAAAAATTATGCTTATACACATTTAAAAAAATTAGGCAAAGTCGAAAATTTATTACTTGAAGATGGTATTACACGTATAACGATTGGTGGTGATTTTAACAACCTCAAAACTGCATACGAACATAATGTAAAAGTAGTTATGGCTGGTCAAACAGATGCTTTTGTTACTGTTTTGCATAAAGGTAAACGAATTTATTTAGAAGATTTAGAACGTCTAGGTATTTTTGTAGTAAAATAAACTATTTCAATTACATACAGATGCTAAACAAAACTAAAATAAACGTTGCCATTCAATTATTACCAATTGGAAGTAATACAACCTTAGAAACAATTGATAAAGCAATAAATCTTATTCAAGACTCCAATTTAAAATACATTGTTTGTCCATTTGAAACAGTTGTAGAAGGCAGTTATTCAGAAATTTTTTCATTAGTAGATTTAATTAGAACTACAACTTTGCAAAATGGTTGTCCTGAATTAATCATAAATTTAAAAATACATGCCAGTACTAGTGATTTAAACATTAATGATAAATTGATAAAATACAATCACAATGCCTAAAATTCCTAATTTTATTTTAGCACTCATTAGTGCTTTACTATTAAGCGTTTCATGGTTTTATCCCTTCACTATTTTTATATTTTTTGCATTAGTTCCGCTATTTATAATAGAGCAAAATATTACAAATTCATTAAGCATTAAAAGAAAAAAATTAGCAGTTATTGGTTATAGTTATTTAGTTTTTTTTACATGGAATATTTGTGTTACCTGGTGGATTTACTTTGCTTCTTTTGGCGGTGCAGCATTAGCTATTATTTGTAATTCACTATTAATGACCATTGTTTTTAATATTTGGCGTAATTTTAAAGAACGAACTCAATATTCATGGGCAATTTGGGCATTAATTCCAATTTGGCTTGCCTTTGAATATGGACACACACTTTGGGATTTAACTTGGACCTGGTTAACCTTAGGCAATGTTTTTGCTTTTTCGCATAATTGGGTGCAATGGTATGAATTTACTGGCACTTCGGGTGGAAGCTTATGGGTTTTAATTGTAAATATTCTTTTATTTAAAATTATTAAATCAAATAATTATTCCTTAAAAATTTTAAGTAAACCCATTGCAATAGTACTAATACCAATTATTATTTCAATTATAATTTTAAAAACAATTGATAAATCTGATAATAAACTTAAAACTTATAAAACGTTAATTATTCAGCCAAATATTGACCCTTACAATGAAAAATTTTATTTTGAACCAGATGTCCAACTCAAAAAAGTACTAACACAAATAAATTCTAAATTAGATAGTACCATTGATTATTTAGTTTTACCGGAAACTTTTTTAACTGAAACAATTTATGAAGGTCAAGAGAATAATTCATTTTCTATTAATTTTTTGAAAGATAGCCTTATTAAAAAATATCCTAACCTAACAATTATTACTGGAGCAAATACAATTTATTCTTTTAAACCTAACGAAGAAATTTCTGCAACCGCCCAGCAATTTAATAATAGTGTAGAATATTATGATTCATACAATACAGGAATGCAAATTAATAATTCATTAGATATTGCTATTTATCATAAATCAAAATTAGTTCCAGGTGTTGAGCAAATGCCATTTCCTGCATTATTAAAACCTTTAGAAAAACTTGCAATAAATTTAGGTGGAACAATGGGTAGTTTAGGAACTCAAAAAGAACGTACTGTGTTTTTTAACAAACAAAAAACAGTAGGTATTGCACCAGTTATTTGTTACGAAAGTGTTTACCCCGATTTTGTAGCAGAATATGTTAGAAATGGAGCAAACTTAATTTTTATTATGACTAATGATGGTTGGTGGGAAAACACACCAGGGCATAAACAACATTTGGCTTATGCTCAATTAAGAGCCATTGAAACTCGAAGAGAAATTGCAAGATGTGCAAACACTGGTATTTCATGCTTTATAACTAAAACTGGCGAAATTGAACAAGCAACAAAATATTGGGAAAAAGCTACAATTACAAAATCACTCATTGCAAATAATGAAAATACCTTTTTTGTAAAATTTGGTGATTTAATTTCATATACAAGTTCTATACTAGCTTTGTTATTAATAACAATAGGCTGGTATTTTAAATTGTTTTTAAGAAAGAAAGAAAAAATTAATTAAATTATTACTCCTTAATAATTTTATAGCTACTGTTATTTATTTTAACAATATAAATTCCAGGTTTAAGATTTGATAAATCTACTTCGTGCTTATTGTTTTTATTAGCGTCAAAATATTCTTCATAAACTTGTTCACCAATTACATTCATTACCACTAAATAGGCATTTTGAAAATTTTTATCAGAAACTATACTTAATTTATTATTAAATGGATTTGGAGAAATAACTAGATTCAAATCTTTATTTAATTCTTCAACAGAAACTGTTGAGTTTACAATGTTTTTAGATCCTAAACTTAAATTATAATACATGCCACTTGCAGTTGTTTGCATTCTTGTAGCCCTAACCATATATGAATAAACTGCAGAACTAGAAATTGTATTATCTGTATAAGTAGTTGTAGTAATTGGCGAAGTATTTAATTGCGTCCACATTTTAACAGTTGTATCTCGTCTGTAAATATTATATCCTAAAACTACTTCACTTGATGGCGACCATGATAAAGATACTGCTCCTGTTACTGGATTATTTACAGCAATTAAATTTGAAGGAGGGGCAATGTAATGTAATCTCAAAGATGGGTCACCTAATTGCTGTACTTGAATTAAACCACACCAACAACCTAATGTAGAACTAAAATATTCCCCAGAATTATTTTGAGTTAATTTTGTGCAATATCCAATATCTTCTCCCATTGCCATTGGATGATAATGCCAGTAGGGTCTACCGCCCCAAGATGAAGTTAAAATAGAGCCATTTGCCAATGCTGCACGTAATAAATTATTTTGAGAATCAGAATCACCAAAATAACTTCCAAACAAACTGGTAAAAACACCTTTCAACGAATCAGTTACAAAATCTGTGGTAGTAATAATTGAAGCTGCACTTGTATAACTGCCTCCGCCACATCCATAAGACCATAAAGTACTATTAGATAATAATGATGTTTTATAATCAGCATCAATTGTATTTGCTGCACCAAACATAGGTGAGAAATTTGTATAACCACTACCAGCAAAACCTTCAGCCATTCCTATAAAATTATCCTCAATTATTCCTTTATCTAAAGGTATAAACCCTCTCATTTTAAACGAATGTAATTTATATAAATAACTTTTCATTAACTGAGTTTCAGTTTTAGAAAAAGCTGGTAAATTATAAAAATCAACTCTTCCAACATTTAAATCAACTGGACTTGGTAAAACATCGTCATCAAATTTACCATCACCAGGTATATTATCATGTCTTGGATCAGAAGCTCCAATATCATTAACAACTGCATCAGACCAAAAACCATCAATATCACCATAATAAACATCAGAAGGCCAAGCACCTTTATGGTCTGGTACATGCCCATCAGGTGCATAATCACCTGAATATGGAACAGGAATATGTCCTAATAGCATTAATGCCTTAGTATTAACTGCATCAATATTATAAGCAGCAACAATTTTTGATTTAACTGTAGTAACCAAATCAGTTCTATTTGCATAAACTTTCTTCACAAACCAACCATCATTTTCATAATCAGCTACTAATTGATTAATCTCAGTATTTAAAGCTGGAGTAAAATAATCATCAATTAATAGAATTAAAATTCCCTTATTAAAATTTAATTTAGTTTCAATACCAGATAATAAATAGCCATTACCTGTTACAGAAAATGTTGTTGCTCTTTTAACATTATACTCATATAAAGTAGAAACCGACACAGAATTATCAGTGTAAGAATTTGCTGAACCTGGTAAAGTAGCAATTGGTGCACCCCAACTAGTTGAACTTGGAGCTTTTCTGTAAACTGTATAACTTGTTGCCGCAGTAAAGGTAGGCCAACTTAGTATAATTCGAGGAGTTACACTCTGCACAGTTGCAGATAATAAAACCGAATTATTATAAGAAGAAGTTTGAGATTTAGAAATAAAATTTAGAAATAATAATGAAAAACAAAATAAAGATTTAATCATAATAATAATTAATAGGTTAATGGATTGCAATATATAAAAAAACAAATAAAAAGCAAAAAACCCTCATTAAATGAATA
>CALMMX010000336.1 GCA_937868545.1 uncultured Bacteroidota bacterium | reverse complement strand
GCTGCACAGTAAGTGTATTTCCGCTTAAAAAATTACTACTTGCGTGATAATAAACAATGGCAGATTGACCTGCACAAAAACTATTAGATGATAAAGAATCTATATTTATCACAAGGGTAGCACAAGTATCAATCATAGTCACCACATTAGAAACGATTACCGTGCTTGGACATATATCTGGTGTTACTTCAAGTGTAATCTGATCATTATTTTGAACAGTACCTGTGTATGTAAAAATATTGGAGCCACTTGAAACAGGTGCACCATTCTTCTTCCATTGGCAATATGGAAAAAGCCCAACCAAAGCTGTATCCGCATCAAAAGTAATGCTTGTAGCACCACAAATTAAATCTGTGCTTGGTATTATACTAACCAAGGTGCCTGTAATGTTGGGAACCACTGTTATGCTTATTGGGCTAGATGTACTATCGCAACCAACACCGCTACTCACCGTTAAAGTGTAGTTGCCTGTTTGAGTAGGATTAAATAAATTAGTATTGGCACCTGAAATTGCACTTCCATTTAAATTCCATTGATAACTATATAAAGGATTAAAAACAATACTTAACTCGGTATTAAAATTGCCATCGCAAAATTCGTCAGGCCCAAATAATGTAATGTTTGAAGCAGGTTTATTGACGATACTTAATTTAGCAAATTGGCTCAACACATAACCACATTGATTATTAATTACACAATGGTAGCTCCCATTGTTGAGCAGGGTAACATTGTTTAAATTGTAAGTAGCGCTATTAGCTCCTGCAATAATAATTCCATTTTTATACCATTGATAACTTAAACCTGAGCCAGAGGCAGCAACAGTAAAACTTACATTGTTATTTGGGCAAGAGTTCACATCAATAGGTTGGGTAGTGATTGCCGGTGCTGTACAATTCATCAACAGCAACTCCGATTGTGCTTTGGCTCCATTTACTGAGTTAAAATCAAATAATTTTGAAAAGGCATTTGAACCAGTTGTAAATTCAAAAAACACCCCTAAATCGTTATCACCACCAAACTCAGTTGTTCCGTATAGTTTTCCATTATCTGAACGTACTAATTTACCAACTGGGTAATCGCCATTTGTTAATCCAAAATGAAATAGCGCAGCATAGGTATTCGTTAAAGGATTAAATGAAAAAAGCACGCCTCTTGAATTATTGCCTCCTAATTTTGTCATGCCATAAAATAATCCATTGGTTGGATTAAAGGTCATGTTTCCTTCAGGTGAAATTCCTGTTGTAATGGCAAAATCATGCACCTTTGAAAAAGATGAATCTATTGGATTGTATTTGAAAATAACACCGCCCGTATTTGCACCGCCACCAGTTGTAAAGCCATATAAACTACCATTCGCAGCTTGCACTAAATCTCCAATTGGTGCGCTGCCATTGATTAATGAAGAGAACTCATGACGTATAATATAATTGTTGGTTGTTGGATTATATTCGAACAAAACGCCATTACTGTTAGCACCACCTGAAGAAGTTAATCCATAATATTTTCCATTATTAGCCTTTATTAAGCCTCCTCTTGGATAAGTTCCCAAACCACTACTAAGCGCTAACTTTTGAACAGGGGTAGAGGGCGCTGGTAACGTGGGATCTATTTCATAAATAGAACCAAAGCCAAAAAGACCTCCAGAATAGGCCATTCCAATAAATTTACCATTGCTTGTTTCCACTAAACTTCCTCTTGGATCTGAACCAATTGTGTCATAAATGAATTCTGCCATTTTAATAAAATTATTTCCATTGGCATCAAGTTGAAATGCAGTTCCTAAGCCATTTGCACCGCCTTTACTTGTTGTTCCGTAAACTCTACCATTACTTCCTTTGATAATTCCGCCAATTGGAAAGCCTCCATCAACACCTGCATCATTAAAAGAAAAGACACCAGTTAAATCAAAATTAGTTGCATCAACACTTACAAGCATTCCATTGGAAGTAATTCCTCCATTGCTGGTTAATCCATAATATTTGTTTTGCGATGAAGAAAAAATTAAACCTCCTACTGGGTTTGCACCAACACCAAAAAAATCATAAATTCCTGTTGCAACATAATTAGTTCCATCTGTGTTGATAGTAAACACTGTTCCATAACCTCCTGGACCACCATCATAGGTATTCCCTACAAATCTGTTTCCCGATGCTAGAGATAGTATACCCTTGGGATGTCCACCAGAAAGCTGCACAAAATCGTATAGGTTTTGTATGCCAGTTCCATTGGTATCCAAACTAAAGAGAGTACCTGACCCATTTCCCCCTTGGGTGGCTAATCCGTAGCACTTTCCAGTAACTGGATGGTAAATTAAACTACCTTCAGGACTATGCCCTAATAAATTACTTAAATTAACATGATTAGTTAAAATGCCAGTGCTCACTCTGTATCCAAAAACTACACCAGTTGTGTTTAATCCCCCACTACTGGTTAATCCCAGTAGATAACCATTTGGTGTAAGGCACAATGAGCCTCTTGGGTTTTTGCCATTTGAGCCATTAAAATCAATTAAAGACAAATAGCTATTTCCTACAATAGAATAACTGTAAAGAACGCCAAAATCGACAACACTGCCCCCTCTATAAGTTACACCATATAACACTCCTGGGCTTTGTTCAACCAATCCACCATCGGGTTCAATCCCAGTAATAAAAGTAAAATCATGTAGTTTTGAATAAGAACTTGTAGAGGTATTAAAAGAGAATAAAACACCCCCATCTTGCGCTCCTCCTTTAGAAGTAACACCATACAAAAGACCATTGCTAGCTTGCATTAATTTGCCTTTAGGATTTGCGCCATTCGCTGTGCCATCAAAATCAAAGAGTTTTGTATATTGTTGTGTTGCTAAATCAAAACTAAAAATAACTCCTTTATTGAAGTTCCCGCCCTCGGATGTTAATCCGTAAAGTTTTCCATTAATTTCAATTAAATCACCAAAAGGTTTGCTTCCTGGATTATCGGCTGCAAATTCATTTAAAAGCGCTTGGTTGGTGCCATCATTGTCTGTATTGTAAACAGTGCCAATGGTTCCACTGCCTCCTTTATTGGTTATGCCCCAAATTTTAGATTGACCATAAATCGAGAGAGGAAAAAGTAATGAAAATATAAAAAATCGGAAGGCATTTGATTTCATGTGCAGTTATTAACTATTTATCGACAAAAGTAACTAGAAATTAGTTAAAATACTACATTCGTCAATTATTATTTTAAGAATAAATTATTTAATAAAGTTGAGCATTAAAAACAAACATATTTTTTCCACCATCATAGCATTTTGCTTTTTGTTTTTCTCTTTTGTGAAAACAGCAAATAGTCAACAAAGCAACGCTGAAAGTGGTTTGCCACACTTTATTAATTATCCTGCC
>CALMMX010000335.1 GCA_937868545.1 uncultured Bacteroidota bacterium | reverse complement strand
GACTGGAGTTCAGACGTGTAATCTTTATTTGCAATTAAATCTTTAATTTTTGAAACAAACTTATCTGTTTGTCCTTTTCCATTAGCTTTTTGAATAGTAATTAAACGCTCAAAGAAAAAGCAAATTACAGTAAATAAAGTTCCTAATAAAATTGGCACAATAAATCCACCTTTGTACATAATTCCAAAGAAATTTAAAGGATGTCCTTTTTCTGCACCTTCTGCATCAAAATTACCTGGTGCACCTAATACAAATTTGTAAACAAATATACCTATTACTAAACAGATAATAATTGCTAAAGCTGAAACGATTAACGGAAAACCGCCTGATGTTTTTTTGTTACTCATAATTGTGTTTTTTAGTTAGTTACTTATTTTTTAATTTTAAGAATGACGCCAAACATAATAAAAAGGTTTTTAATTAAAAAATATCTTAATAATTCTTTTTGTTAATAGTTTACCCTCATTACTTTTTGATACCGACGTAAAAATAAGGTATTTATTATATTTTCCATTCAAAATTTGCCCATCACTTTGTAAGTGGTTGATTTTGGGCAATAAGTGGTTGCTTCATTTACATATAAAAGGAAAAATAAGCGTAACTGTATATTTTAGGTTAACAAAATCTATTTTTAATGTTAATACAAATTAAGCAAACTGAATATTAAATAATGATATTTCTAGCAAGTTTTAATATAGTTTTGGATAAAAGCTTAAATCCTTAAAGACGTTGATTTCTTTTTTTATGCCTATTTTTGGACCAATAAACATGAAACAACTATTTAAATTTATACCAATTACCTTAATTTACATCTTAGTAATTACTTTGAGTTGCTTTATTTTAAATGGTTTAGTGTTATGGTCATTTATTATTGCAATTACAGTATTATTTTTAACTATTCAGTTTTTTGGGGCCTATTTAATTGGTCTAAATTTTCATTTAAATTCCATTAATTCATTGCCAAATTCAGCTAAAAAAATAATGCTCACTTTTGATGATGGACCGCATGCAAAAAACACACTCGAAGTAATTAGCGTTTTAAAAAAACATAATGTTAACGGTTTGTTTTTTTTAATTGGAAAAAATATTATTGGAAACGAACACATTGTTTCTGAATTAGTTAAAAATGGTAATAAAATTGGCAACCACAGCTTTACACATCATTTTTGGTTTGATTTATGGTCAACTAAAAAAGTAACTTTAGATATTAAAGAATGTGATGTATTCATCCAAAAATTTCAACCATCTTCTTCTCTTTTTAGACCGCCTTATGGCGTTACAAATCCTAATATTGCAAGAGCTTTAAAAAAGTTGAATTTACAATCTGTAGGCTGGACAATAAGAAGTTATGATACATCCATTAAAGATGTAGAAAAAATTAAAAAAAGAATTGTTTCTCAATTAAAACCAGGAGCAATTATTTTATTACATGATAGGCTTGATTTTATGCCACAATTGCTAGAAGAACTTATACCTGCTATAAAACAAAATGGTTATGAGTTTACAATTGACTTATCATAATTTTAATACTTTTGCAAAGCAATAAATGGAAACTAGTCCTAATAATAAAGAATTCACAAAACAACACTTTAAAAAACTAAAATGTTGTGTGTTAATTCCTACTTACAACAATGCAAAAACCATTGAAAGTGTTATTTTATCAACTTTAGAATATTGCAATGATGTAATTTTAGTAAACGATGGTTGTACTGATAATACCTCAGAAATATTAAAAAACTATTCTCAATTACATATTGTTATTCACCCAATAAATAAAGGCAAAGGCGTTGGTTTAAAAAATGGATTTGCAAAAGCAATTGAACTTGGATTTGATTATGTTATTAGTATTGATAGTGATGGGCAACATTTTCCGAGTGACTTTGAAATCTTTTTAAATAAAATTGAACAAGAACCAGGAAGTTTAATTATTGGTGCTAGAAACATGACAGTTGATAATGTTCCGAATAAAAGCACCTTTGGAAATAAGTTTAGTAACTTTTGGTTTTGGGCAGAAACAGGCATTAAACTTCCAGATACTCAAAGTGGATTTAGATTATACCCTGTACAAAAACTTAAAAAAATTTGGCTATTCACAACCAAATTTGAATTTGAAATAGAAGTAATTGTTAAAGCAGCATGGCGCGGCATACCAGTAGTATCAGTGCCTGTAAATGTATATTATGCGCCTGCTAATGAAAGGGTATCTCACTTTAAAGCAAGCAGAGATACTACTAGAATTAGTTTTTTAAATAGTTACTTAACTACATTGGCACTTTTATTTTGGCGTCCGGTAATGCTAATTAGAAGTTTAACTTTTGGTACCTTAAAAAAAAAATGGAATGAAGAAGTAATTGCCTCGCATGAAAGTGCTGAAAAGAAGGCCCTTTCGGTTGCCGTTGGTTTATTTTTTGGCATTGTACCTATTTGGGGTTTTCAGTTTGCATTAGCAATTATTACAGCAGTTTATTTTAAACTTAATAAAGTAATTGTTGGTTTAACAGCCCAAATTAGCGTACCACCAATGATTCCGCTTGTACTATTTGCAAGTATTAAAACTGGGGAGTACTTTTTAAATGAAAAAGTTAATATAAGTTTTAGCAAATTTTTAACCCTCGATAACTTAAAACATACACTTTCAAACATATATGTATACTTTGTTGGAGCCACGCTATTAGCTGTTATTTTAGCCGTTATTGGGTTTGTTATTACTTGGCTTTTATTAAAACTATTTGGTTATAAAAAAACTGCTACAAATGAACTCTAAAAATCGTTATTTTATAATTTACAAACCTTATAAAATGGTTTCGCAGTTTATTAGCCCTGATAATGTAAATTTATTAGGGGGCTTGGATTTTAATTTCCCTGAAGGCACACATGCTATTGGCAGATTAGATAACAATTCGGAAGGATTGCTTCTTTTAACAACAAATAAAAGAGTGACAGCTCTGTTATTTCAAAGTGAAACACCGCACAAAAGAACATACCTAGTACAAGTAGAAAAACATGTAACTCCAGAACGATTAAAAGAACTACAAACTGGCATAGAAATTAGGATAAAAGGCGGAGGATATTATAAAACTCAACCTTGTGATGTTGAAATTGTAGAAAAACCAGCAGATTTACCAAGTCGTGGACATGCCTTTAGAGAAGATTTACCGCACACTTGGTTAAGCATAACGCTTACCGAAGGCAAATACCATCAAATACGTAAAATGGTTTCTTCTGTTTACCACCATTGCAAACGACTTATTAGAGTGAGTATTGAAGACTTAGAGCTTGGAACTATGCAACCAGGGGAAGTTATGGAGATTGAAGAAGAAGAGTTTTTTAGGAAATTAAAAATTGATAATTGGAAAGAATAAAAAATTCTTATATAGATTTCTCTCTTATATTAAGAGCATTTTTTAATCCACTTTTGAGGGCAAAAGTTGGCAAAACCCTTTTGAAATTTTAAGGCAATTTTTGTTACCCCGCACTCTTCAACGCCAACAAAACCGCTGGTAATTTAAGCCCGCTTGCTCTAGCCTACGCTTCGCTTAAATGACAGCATATTGCTAGAAAATTTCAAAAACCTACCACACCATTACTAATGTATGATAAACCTAAAGCAGGAGTAAAAAAACAATTGACATTCAAAGACTTTCACCTTTTTAATAATTTTATTTCTTTAGTCCTTAACATAATCATTTTTGAGAGTGATTTTTAGTTGTTGAAGAAATCCTAAATAAATATAAAAAAATCTTAAAATAAATTCAATCCATTGTTAATCTATAAATTTTATTAGTTTTGCATTAAATACATTTTGAAAATGAAAACTACATTTGGAAAACAAAACTATCAAATTTTAATAGGAGGAATTGTTATTTTAATTATTGGCTATTTATTAATGATTGGTGGCGGTAGCGAAGATCCAAATGTATTTAATCCTGCTATTTTTGACATGCAACGTATTACAATTGCACCTATTGTTTGTTTATTAGGCTTTGGTACGATAATAGTAGCTATTATGTGGCGCAAAAAAACTGATAGCGAAGAGGTTAACAACTAATTTTTTCTATGACTTATTTCGAAGCGTTTATTATTGCGGTAATTGAAGGATTAACCGAGTTCTTACCTATTTCTTCAACAGGACATATGATGATTGGTTCTGCTTTACTTGGTATAGAATCGACTCCTTTTGTTAAATTATTTACAATTGCCATACAACTAGGTGCCATTTTATCTGTTGTTGTTCTGTATTTTAAACGTTTTTTTAAATCAATTAACTTTTACATTAAACTGGTGGTGGCTTTTATTCCAGCAGCCATTTTTGGGCTATTATTAGGTGATTATATTGATGCAGCCTTAGAAAACTTATTTGGTGTAGCAGTAGCATTATTTTTAGGCGGTATTGTACTATTGTTTGTAGACAAATGGTTTGCAAATAATAATCAGGATAAAGAGGAAGATATTACTTTAGTTAAAGCTTTAAAAATAGGATTGTTTCAATGCATAGCCATGTGGCCTGGAATGAGCAGAAGTGCGTGTACTATTATAGGTGGCATGACACAAAAACTAACTCGCAAAAATGCCGCCGAATTTTCATTCTTTTTGGCCGTTCCAACAATGTTTGCAGCAACTGCAAAAAAACTATTGGATTTTTATAAAGAAGGAATTAACCTGCAAGCACAAGAAATTAATATTTTAATTTTTGGAAACGTTGTGGCATTTATAGTGGCTTTAATAGCTATTAAATCGTTTATTGGTTTTTTAAATAAATATGGTTTTAAAGGGTTTGGCTGGTACCGAATAATAGTAGGCGGTATTTTAATTCTTTTATTTATTTTAAAAGTTCCAATGGCTATTATTTAATAATAGCAAATCTTTTTTGAGTATCTTTACAGTCCAAATTTTTACACATGGCAAAAGCAGTAGGTCCGATAGTTTGTTCGTTTTGCGGACGAGATAAAAAAGAAGCAAAAATTTTAATAGCAGGAGTTACAGGTCACATTTGTGACAGTTGTATTTCTCAAGCCTATAAAATTGTGAGCGAAGAAGCGGGTTCGCAAGGCAATCAGCAAGTGCAACATGCGCTTAATGTATTAAAACCACACGCTATTAAAAGCCATTTAGATGAATACATAATTGGACAAGATGAAGCAAAAAAAATATTAAGTGTTGCGGTTTACAATCATTTTAAACGCATTTCACATGTTGCAAATTCTAAAGAAGAAATTGAAATAGATAAATCAAATGTAATATTAGTAGGTGAAACTGGAACAGGTAAAACATTATTGGCTCGTACTATTGCTAAACTTTTAAACGTGCCATTTTGCATTGCAGATGCTACAGTTTTAACTGAGGCTGGTTATGTAGGAGAAGATGTAGAAAATGTTTTAACACGTTTATTACAAGCATCTGATTATGATGTGCCAAGCGCAGAAAGAGGAATAGTATTTATTGATGAAATTGATAAAATTGCCCGTAAAAGTGATAATCCTTCCTTAACAAGAGATGTAAGTGGTGAAGGTGTGCAACAAGCCATGTTAAAATTATTAGAAGGCTCAGTTGTAAATGTTCCACCACAAGGTGGCCGAAAACATCCTGATGCTAAAATGATACAAGTAAACACAAAAAATATTTTATTTATTTGTGGTGGCGCTTTTGACGGTATAGATAAAAAAATTGCTCAACGTTTAAACACGCAAGCTGTTGGTTACTCTGCCTCAGTAGCAAAAGAAGAAATTGATAAATCAAATTTATTACAATATGTATCTCCACAAGATTTAAAATCTTTTGGTTTAATACCCGAGTTAATTGGCCGTTTACCAGTGCTTACGTATTTAAAACCATTGGATAGAAAAACATTACGTTCTATTTTAACAGATCCAAAAAATGCATTAATAAAACAATACCAATATTTGTTTAAAATGGAAGGCATTAAATTAACGTTTGACGATGCTGTTTTAGATTTAATAGTAGATAAAGCATTAGAGTTTAAGCTTGGTGCACGTGGATTACGTGGCATTTGCGAATCTATAATGGTTGATTTTATGTTTGATGCTCCAAGCAATGAAAAAGGTTCTAAAACTTTAAACATTGATTTAGATTACGCATCTGAAAAGCTAAAAAACGCAAGAATAAGTCAGTTGCAGGTTGCGTAGAAAGTTTTAAAACCCACTATCTTCTGTATCGCAGTGAAAGTGGTTTTGTTTCTTAGCAACAGGTTTTATAACCTTTGCTCCTTTATTTTTTTCAGCTATTAATTTAGCTATAATACGTGCGCGTTCTTTTTTAATGTCTTCACGTAATTTAGCATCTTCTTCTGCACTGTAATAAATTTGTCCATCTATAATTGTAGTATTTGCCTTTGCATAAATACTTAATGGATTATCTGTCCATAACACTAAATCTGCTATTTTACCAACTTTAATACTTCCCACTTTGTTATCAATGTGCAGCATTTTAGCAGGATTTAGAGTAACCAATTTTAAAGCTTGTACTTCTGAGAGTTTGCCATATTTAATTGCCTTTGCAGCCTCTTGGTTTAAACGGCGTCCCATTTCTGCATCATCACTATTTATTGCTGTATTTACACCCATTTTAGTAAGTAATGCGGCGTTAAATGGAATAGCATCCATAACTTCCATTTTGTATGCCCACCAATCAGAAAACGTGGAAGCATTCGCTCCATGAGCTTTAATTTTATCAGCAACTTTATATCCTTCTAAAATATGAGTAAAGGTGTTTACTTTAAATTTCATACTATCTGCAACATGCATAAGCATATTAACTTCACTTTGCACATAGCTATGGCAAGTGATAAAACGTTTACTGTTTACTATTTCAGCAACTGCCTCTAAATCTAAATCTTTACGCGGGGCAACAATTCCTCCCTTTTCTATTTGTTTTGGAGTTAATTTTCCAAAATCTTCAAATTGCTTACTATAAGCTTTTGCTCTTGTAAAATAGTCATAATAAAACTGCTCAACACCCATACGAGTTTGAGGGAAACGATTTGCTTCTCCAAAATTAGAATGCTTAGGGTTTTCACCTAAAGCAAATTTAATAAAGCCATCTGCTTTTTCGTACTTAAATTCTTCAGGGGTTTTTCCCCAACGTAATTTAATTAAACAACTTTGTCCACCTATTGGATTTGCTGAACCATGTAATAATTGCGCAGTAGTAACACCACCTGCCAATTGACGGTAAATGTTAATGTCATCTGGATTAATTACATCACCCATCCTCACTTCTGCTGTGCTAGCCTCCGCCATTTCATTTACACTAAACAATGCAATGTGCGAATGTTCATCAATTATACCAGGAGTTAAATGCATTCCTTTTCCATCTATAACTTTTGCAAAAGCAGACTTAGGCGCTTCAATGTTTGGAGCTATTCTCACAATTTTACCTTCGGTAATGTATACATCAGATTCAGTCAAAATAGAATCAGCTTCGTTAGTCCAAATTGTAACATTTTTTATTAAAATGGCGTCGTACCTATTTTTAAATTTTGCCCAAGTATCTTTAATAAAACCTTCACTAGTTGGCTCTGGTTCACCGTATGCAGTAAACGGATAATAAACCTTTCCAATATCTAGTTTCTCTTGTGGTTTTGATACTATAGATTTTTGTTTACTGGTATCTTGTAAAACTTCCTTATCCATTGTAAAACTAACCCAAGTTCCATCTGATAATTGACCATCGCCCGAAAACGATTTTTTTTGTTCATTATAATTTCCTGATAACCTAACCACTTGGTTGCTATCATAAGGGAAACTAAGTGTAATTAAATTATTTTTAAAACTAACACTTGCCTTTGCTTTAGCGCTGTCTTTTAAAAACACCATGCCAGAATAAGTATCTTGATCGTTCTTCAAATTAATTTTATAACTACTTTTATTAACTAGCAAACTATATTTTCCGCTTACATCTGGTATTGACATGTCATTGTATTCGTGCTTAATACCTTTGCTCCATGTTTCATAAATAATAGCTTCTTCATCAAAAATATTTTTAGATGCAATGAAAAAATTTGCATACATGCCTGGTTTTAAACTTCCTATTTTATCTTGTACACCAATAAAATTTGCAGGATTATAGGTTAACGCTCTTAAGGCCATTTTTTCTGTTAAACCGTATTTAATAGCTTTACGTACGTTTTTCAAAAATTGTGATTTATCTTTTAAATCGGCACTAGTAATGCAAAATTGAACAAAGTTTTTCTCAAGCATTGCTAAATTAACAGGAGCCATTTCCCAATTTTTTAACTCAGCTAATGATACTTGCTCTGCATCATAAGGGTCTTCAACATCATAAGCATCGGGATAATTTACAGGAATAATAAATTTTGAATATGTATTTTGAATGTCATACAAGCGCTGGTATTCATTACCACCACCTTTAATTATGTATTTTGTTTTAAACTCATCTCCTATTTTTTTTCCTCTAATGTCATTGTATTTATCTCCGCCATCAAAAACAGAGGGAAGTTCTTGCAGTTTATTAAATGCATCAAGTGTAATATTATACTCCACTTTATTTACAGATGAAGCATACCACTGACCATCATAATAGGTTTGTCTTAATAAAGCCACGGCGCCCATTAATGAAGACGGATAAGCCTGCGAAGAGGAACCCTTGTTAAATGAATAAAATCCGGCAGCTTTATCTTTAATAATACATTCATTCTCTTTTGCATTTGCAATACAAACTAAAGCTCCACTTCCTTTTACAATACCATCATTATTAAAAATTAATGCGGCGCCAAATCCTTGTTTACGAAGTGCATCTGCCTTTGATTGATTATTTAAAAATAATTTATAAGCATCAATATCACTTCTAATTGCTTGATTAGAGCCGTATGCGCCACGCTTAGGTTCATTGCCAACTTCCGTGCGTTTTACATCCGCCATACCATAATCAGAATATAAATCAATAAAAGCAGGGTAAATATGTTTTCCTTTTAAATCAATAGTAATAGCATCTTTAGGGGCTTCCATTTTTTCACCTAAGCGAATAATTTTTCCATCTTGAATAATTAAAGTAGCATTATTAATAATTGCATCAGCATCTACATGAAGTGTGCAATTTGTAAAAGCATATATAGTATGAACCGGATTTGGTGCACCGTTAGTTGGAAATGTGGTTTGTGCATTATTTTTTTGAATAAAAATAAAAATCAATGCAATTATAATAAAACTGTTTTTAAACATGGCAAAATGGGTTATTTAACAAATATAAGATATTACTCGTTTTTAGTGTTAATGAAAACTAGGAATTATATACATTTTACTGTTTATTTCTCAAAGCTCAAAAGCAAGAAACAATCAAAGCATTGTTTAGTTTTAAAAATAGACATTAAAGCACTACTAACTAATATTAAAATTACAATTTGTTGCTATTAATTGTAGCAATCATATCATTAAATAAAATGTAAATTTGATAAACCATTTTTTAAACATGTCAAAACGCGAAAACATTGCCCGTAACCTTTTAATAATAAATTTTTTAAAACGTGGCCCCTCATCATGGGAGGATATTGAATTGCATTTAGATACACAATCAGAAATTGAAGGTTTTAATTACACAATTTCTCAGCGTAATTTTCAACGAGAAATTGTTGAAATTCGTTCACAATATCAAATCGATATTCAATGCGACAATACAACAGGATATTATTTTATAGCAAATCAAAATAATTTATTTAATAATAATTCACAATTATTAGATTCTTTTAATTTATATAATGCGCTTAGTTTAACCAGTAATTACAGCGAATACATTCAGTTTGATAGCCGCATACCAAAAGGAACAGAGCATGTATTAGAATTACTCCATGCAATAAAAAATCAACTTGTTATTGAAATAGTGTATCATAAATTTTATGAAAGTGACGCTGAAACGGTTGCCTTACAGCCATACTTAATAAAACAATTTAAAGGCAGGTGGTATGTAATTGGAGTTAAAGTTGAAAACAACGGAATACGAACTTATGCCTTAGACAGAATTATTAAAACAAATACCACTAAACAAAACTTTGTCCAAAATAAAGAATTAAATATTGTAAACTATTTTAAAAACTGTTTTGGTATTATAGCGCCTAAAAAAGATGCATTGCCAGAGTTAATAGTATTTAGTTTTGAGAGAGAACAAGCAAATTACATCAACACGTTTCCATTACACCATTCTCAAAAAATATTAAATAGCACTCCAACGCATGTTACGTTTCAAATAGAAGTGCATGTTACTTATGATTTAATTATGGAGTTTTTATCTTATGGCGAGGAAATTCAAATCATTTCACCACAATCTCTTATTCAACAACTAATAAATACAGCTAAAGAAGTATTAGCAAAATATTGATTTTATTCACTATTTTTAAACCCTAAAACAATATTATTACACTATGGCAACAGGCATGTTACACACACACTACTTAATGGTAGTTTTATTTACTCTAATTTATTTAATTAAAACAATATTACTATTAAGCGACAAAGACGAACTTTTAGAAAAATTTAAAGCTAAAACTAAAATTATAGAAATGGTAGTTAGCTTTGGCTTTTTAGCTACTGGTATTTTTTTAATGACTCAATTACCTAGCATTAACATGTTTACTATTATTAAACTTGGGTTAGTATTTGTATCAATTCCATTAGCAGTAATAGGATTTAAAAAGAAAAACAAAGTTTTAGCTTCTTTATCTTTCTTTTTAATAATTGCGTCATTTGGTTTAGCTCATAAAGCAAAAGATGCAAAAACCGGAGATAAAACTACAGCCATGAATGGTAAAGAAATTTACGAACAGAAATGTTCAACCTGCCACGGTGGTGATGGTAAATTAGGAATGGCAGGCGCAAAAGATTTATCTGCAACGGTTTTAGAACATTCGGCAATTTTAGAAATAATTACTAATGGAAAAAACTCAATGGCAGCCTATAAAACTACTCTTTCTGCTGAACAAATTGAATCTGTAGCATCTTACATTGAATCTGACTTAAAAGGAAAATAATCCTTTACACAAATGAAAAAAGAACTAAACGTTACAGAAAAACCTATTGAAACAGCTGTTTTAATAGGCGTAATTAATAAACAACAAAACGAAGCACTAGCATTTGAATACCTTGAAGAATTAGCGTTTTTAGCCGAAACATACGGGGTTGAAACTAAAAAAACATTTACTCAAAAATTAGAGAAAGCTGATAAGGCAACCTTTATAGGTAAAGGCAAGTTAGCTGATGTTAAAGCGTACATTATAGAAAATAAAATTAGCGTTGTAATATTTGATGATGAACTTTCTCCATCGCAACAACGTAATTTAGAAACAGAATTAGGCGTAAAAATAATTGATAGAACTAATTTAATTTTAGAAATATTTTCGCAACGTGCTCAAACAGCGCATGCTCGCACTCAAGTAGAATTGGCACGTCAGAAATATTTATTACCACGCCTTACTGGAATGTGGACTCACTTAGAAAGACAAAGAGGGGGCACAGGAACAAGGGGTGGTGCTGGTGAAAAAGAAATTGAAACTGATAGACGTATATCAAGAGATAGAATTGCGCAATTGCAAGAAGATTTAAGAATTATTGATAAGCAAATGGCCACCCAACGCAAGAACCGTGGCGAATTTGTGCGAGTGGCTTTGGTTGGTTATACAAATGTTGGTAAATCAACCATAATGAATTTAATAAGCAAAAGCGAGGTTTTTGCAGAAAATAAATTATTTGCAACCCTTGATACAACGGTAAGAAAAGTTACAATAGAGAATTTGTTTTTTTTATTATGTGACACAGTTGGTTTTATACGAAAACTACCAACGCAATTAGTTGAAAGTTTTAAAAGCACTTTGGATGAAGTAAGAGAGGCTGATTTATTAATACATGTTGTAGATATTTCTCATCCAAATTTTGAAGATCATATAAATGTAGTGAAGCAAACTCTTATTGATATTGGCGCTGGAGACAAACCAACCATACTTGTTTTTAATAAAATTGATGCGTTTACTTACGTAAAAAAAGACGAGGATGATTTAACCCCAGCTACAAAAGAAAACTTATCCTTAGATGAACTAAAAAACACTTGGATGAAAGACCTCAACGAAACTTGTTTGTTCATTAGCGCACAACAAAAAAACAATATAGTTGATTTTAAAAAGGCCATTTACGACAAAGTAAAAGCCATACACATTAAGCGTTTCCCATATAATAATTTGTTTTATTAAAATACAAAAATCATGAAAATAGCAATTGGTAGCGATCACGCAGGATTTGAATTAAAAGAACAATTAATATCCTATTTACAATCAAAAAAAATAGAGGTCCAAAACAAAGGTTGTTTTAGCTCCGAAAGAGCAGATTATCCAGATTTTGGACATGCAGTAGCAAATTCAGTTTTAAATAAAGAAGTTGATTTAGGTATTTTAATGTGTGGTAGCGGAAATGGCATTAATATGAGCGCTAATAAACATGCTGGAATACGTGCAGCACTTTGTTGGAATGCAGAAATAGCAACCTTAGCCAAACAACATAATGATGCCAATATACTTGTGTTACCGGCAAGGTATATTTCTGTAGATGAAGCTCACAAATGCATAGACACCTTTATTGAAAGCACTTTTGAAGGTGGAAGACATGCCGATAGAATTAAAAAAATTGATTGTTAATTTAACTCTTAACAATTCCTTAACATTTAGGTAAGTTAATATTAAACTTAAAGCAATTTCTTTGCCATTAGTTAATATATAATTTACATGAAAAAAACGTTAATACTACAAATTGGTATCATTTTCTTTACTTTAAACATTAGTGCTCAAGAAAATAAAGAAATATCAAATGATTCACTTTTTAAATATATTGTTAGTTTAAAAAATGAGGTTAATGAATTAAAAAAACATAAGCCAAAGTCACAACCCTATTTCAGTTATAAAAATGGACTAGGTTTTTCTACCCCAGACAGTTCTTATTCTGTTAACATCAGATTTAGAATGCAAAATAGATTTTTAATGAACACAAAAGATGAAGAACACTTAGAAACAGGTAGTTGGGAGGCAAGAGTTAGAAGGTGTCGATTAAGTTTTACTGGTCATGTTTTAAATCCAAAATGGAACTATTATTTACAACTATCATTTTCAAGAGGTGATATGGATTGGAGTGATGCAGACGCTTCAACACAAAATACTAGCCCAAACGTTGTTCGAGATGCTATGATTTTTTATAAGCCAATAAAAAATTTACAATTAGCACTAGGGCAAGGTAAATTACCTGGCAACAGACAACGTATGATTTCATCAGGAGCACAACAGTTTTACGACAGATCTATAGTAAATGCAACTTTTACAGCTGACAGAGATTTTGGAATTTTCGCAAATTATAAATCAAAACTAGGAAAAACATTTACAATACTTTCAAAAATTGCAATTACAAGTGGTGAAGGCAGGAATTCTGTAATTAGCAATACTGGTTTAGCCTATACTGGACGAATAGAGTTACTGCCATTAGGCGAATTTACTGATGGTGGAGATTATTTTGAAGGAGATTTAGCGAGAGAAGAAAAACCAAAAATTTCTATTGCTGGTGGTTATCATTTTAATGATTTAGCAGTAAGAACTGGGGGGCAACTAGGGAAAGATTTGCTGGCAACTAGAAGCTTCAATGTGTACTTTGGAGAATTTTTAATGAAGTATAAAGGAATATCCTTAAGCAGTGAATATATAAGAAGAGATACTGAAGGTTCACCTATTATCACAGGCAGTGATGGCAAAAATAGAATTATTATTACTGGCGATGGTATTAATAATCAGTTAAGCTATTGCTTCAAAAATATGATTGAAATTGCAATAAGACATTCTCTTATCACACCACATAAAGATATTTATTCAAAAGCCAGAGAAATTGAACAATACGGGATTGGCATTTCCAAATACCTAAATAAACACAAACTAAAAGTACAAACAAATCTATTCTATAATAGAGAAAGAGATTTGTCTCTATTTCAAAACCACAACAATTATTTCTTTGGTGTATTTCAAATAGAATTAGGCATTTAACTTAACATTAGCTTAACATTATTACTTACTAATATAAATACTTTTACAACCATAAAACAAACAAAATATGACAACATCATTAATTATCTTTTTAGTAATATGCTTATTATTAGCATGTACTTTCGAATTTGTAAACGGGTTCCATGATACTGCAAATGCAGTAGCAACCGTAATATATACTAACTCTATGAAACCAACAACTGCTGTTGTATATAGTGGTTTACTGAACTTTATTGGGGTTTTAACAGGTGGGATTGGAGTAGCAATGGGTATTGTAAATTTATTACCGATGGAAGTGTTGGTTGATAGTAACGTATATCATGGCATTGCAATGATTTTAGCTCTACTACTTTCTGCTATTATTTGGAACTTAGGGACATGGTATTTTGGTTTACCAGCATCTAGTTCTCACACCTTAATTGGTTCAATTTTAGGAATTGGTTTAGCTTTTATGTTTTTACCAGGAACAGTTGGTGATAGTGCTGTAAACTGGGACAAAGCAAAAGATACAGGTTGGGCCTTATTAATTTCGCCATTTGCAGGTTTTGCTTTAGCAATTGTAGTAATGTTCATTTTTAAACGTTTTGTAAAAAATGATTCTTTTTATAAAGAGCCAATTCCAGGAAAAAAACCTCCAATTTGGATAAGAATGTTATTATGGTGCACTTGTGGTTTAGTAAGTTTTTTTCATGGTCAAAACGATGGTCAAAAAGGTGTTGGTTTGGTAATGATGATTTTAATTGCCATTATGCCTGCCTATTTTTCATTAGATAATACCATTAACTTACAAAGTGTTAATGTAAACGTTAATACCATTAAAACAATGATGGCTAAAGCAGATACCACTATTTTATCTGGTAAAGAAAAAAAATTATATGCCGATTTATTTAAACATAGCGAGCACTATTCAACTATTGTAGCTACTAAAACTAAATCTGATGAAATTGATGTAGCTGCACGATTTGATATTAGAAAAGATATAGTAAAAGTTACCAAAGGGGCAGAAAAATTAATTTCTGGCGGAAATTTATCTTTGGCACCAAAAGAAGTTAAATCGTTAAAAAAAGAAATAGATGGCGCTAAAAAATTAGTAGAATTTGCTCCGTCTTGGGTAATTATTATGATTTCTATTTGTTTAGGTTTAGGTACTATGATTGGATGGAAACGTATTGTAAAAACAATTGGTGAAAAAATTGGCAAACAACATATGAGTTATGCACAAGGAGCTTCTGCAGAAATTGTTGCTGCTGTTGGTATCGGTATTGCAACAGCATACAAAGCGCCAGTAAGTACAACGCACATGTTAAGTTCAGGTATTATGGGTAGTATGGTAGCTAAAAAAGGTTTAAAAAACTTACAACGTGCAACCATTACTAATATTGTATTAGCTTGGGTACTTACATTACCTGTTACTATTATACTTTCTGGTGGATTATTCTTGTTGTTTAGAGCTATTTTATAATATTATTAAGGAGCGTATCAAAAGTTAATTTTACAGTCATTTTGAACTTGATTCAGAATCTAAAGATTTGTAAAATCAACTTCTTTGGAGATGCCGAATCAAGTTCGGCATGACGATTTTGGACTTTTAAGACAACCCTATTAGATTTATATAATACAAACAAGTATATTCGTGTGCGCTTAAACAAAATCTAATGAAGTCCACTCTGTCTATAGTTCTAAAAAACACAGTTCTATTAATTCTACTTACCATTGTATTAATTTTCATTTTTACAAAGCAAATTGGGTTTAAAGAAATCAACTATTTATTTGGATTTTTTGGTATACTATACATTATTACAAGTTGTTACGAAGCCTTTTCTATTGCAAAGATTAGCAAAACGGCTATTATAATTCCATATTTTACATATGGATTTTTAGCAAAACGATTTATAAAAGTAATAGCTTTTATTTGTTGCGGAGTTGTATTAATGGTGTCTTCAAGTTTAATTCAATATTTGGCTTATTTATGTTTCTTAATTGCACTAACCGAAGTAATAGTAATAATTTACAGATATATTAAAGGTCTATCTTACATTGCATTTGATAATAATTTGCTTATAGTAAGTACTAATAAATTAGATGTTATGAATGCTCAATCAATTGAAAAAATTGAAAAACGTCATGGGCTAACTTACTTTGTTTCTAAGCAAAATCAATCTATTACCCTAAGAACCGATATTTTAAAAGACAAAGATGTATTTAATATTCAATTAATGGAATGGGTTACAAAAAATAACATTTCTGATAGAATAATAGCTAGCTAATAAAAAAACGCCCACAATGTCTGGAGCATTAACTATTATAGCTTTCAATCAATCATTTTAGATAAAGATCAATTCATTGTTTTTATAATAATGTTTTGTATCTTGTAATACTATTTTAGTTTGCACTAAGTTAAGTTTACTTAGCACATTTTAATAACCAGTATCATATATGAAATCAAAAGCAACCAAATTAACTATAACTACAACTTTAGAGGTTTATAAATCAATGGACGATTTGCCTGAAACTGATTTAGAACTTTTGAAAATGGCAAAAAAAGCCGTTAAATCAGCCTACGCCCCCTACTCTAACTTTCATGTAGGAGCAGCACTATTACTCGAAAACGGCAAAAAACTTACAGGTAATAATCAAGAAAATGCTGCTTACCCATCAGGCTTATGTGCCGAAAGAGTTGCCATCTATCACGCTAGTTCTGTCTACCCAAATATTCCAATAAAAACTATTGCCATTTCTGTTACAAGTAAAAATCACCTAATAAGTGAGCCCATATCGCCATGTGGTGCTTGTAGGCAAGCTATTTCTGAATACGAAAACAGAGATCAATCACCTATTAGAATCATTATGAGTGGCGAAACAGGCAAAATTTATGTATCAGATAGTATAGAAAATTTATTGCCACTTATGTTTAGCAAAAAACATTTATAAAAAGAGCTATAACCTCTATCATTTAACAAATAATCTTATTTTTGTAATCAAATTAAACTTTAAATTTTATGGCTAAATCAGCTGAAAAAAAGAGTAAATTTTCTAAAGAACAATACCTTAAATGGTATGAAAGCATGTTGCTTATGCGTAAGTTCGAAGAAAAAACAGGACAAGTTTACGTTCAACAAAAAATTAAAGGCTTTTGCCACTTGTATATTGGACAAGAAGCCATTGTTGCTGGTACTGTAAGTGCTACAAAAAAAGAAGATAAACACATTACTGCATATCGCTGTCATGCTCATGCTATTGGTTTAGGATTACACCCTAAATACATTATGGCAGAAATGTATGCTAAAATCACAGGTTGCTGCAAAGGCAAAGGTGGTTCAATGCATATTTTTAGTAAAGAACATAATTTTGTTGGTGGACATGGTATTGTTGGAGGGCAAATTCCTTTAGGTGCAGGTATTGCATTTGCAGATAAATATGCAGGAAACGATAATGTATGCGTTTGCTCAATGGGCGATGGTGCAGTAAGACAAGGTGCATTGCATGAAGCATTTAATATGGCTATGAATTGGAAACTCCCTGTGGTTTTTATAGTTGAAAACAACATGTATGCAATGGGTACTTCTGTAGAACGTACTAGTAACGTACATGATTTGTGGAAATTAGGATTAGCTTACGACATGCCTTCAAAACCGGTTGATGGCTTAACTGTTGAAGCCGTTCATGAAGCAATGGAAGAAGCTGTAGCAAGAGCGCGCAGAGGTGATGGTCCAACGTTTTTAGAAATGAAAACATATCGTTATAAAGGACATAGTATGAGTGATGCTCAAACTTACCGTACTAAAGACGAGGTTAAAGAATACCAAGAGCAAGACCCTATTCAAAAAGTATTAAATACTTTAATAGAAAATAAATGGATTACAGAAAGTGGTATTGAAGAAATTGAAGGGCGTGTAAAAGCTTTAGTAGATGAAAGTGTTCAATTTGCTGAAGAAAGTCCTTATCCAGAAGTTGATGAATTATTTAAAGATGTTTACGCAGAACCAAATTATCCGTACGTAATTGAGTAATGCTAAATGTTAAATTTTAAATGTTGAATGAGATGAATAATGAGAAACCTAATATTATTAGAGATAAATCATTTCAATTTGCATTAAAAATAATAGAACTTTCGCAATCACTTAAAGAAGAACGTAACTATGAAATAGCGAATCAAATTATAAGAAGTGGAACAAGTATTGGTGCTAATGTTGAGGAAGCGCAAGCTGCGCAATCTAAAAAAGATTTTATTTCAAAAATCTCAATATCATCAAAAGAAGCAAGGGAAACAAAATATTGGCTTAGACTTATAAATGAAAGTAAAATTTCAAATAACAAATTAGATGATTTAATAAAAGAATGCGACGACTTAATTAACATTTTAACTAAGATTGTTAAAACAAGTGTTGAAACAATTTAAAATTCAAAATTCAAAATTTTAAAAAAATGGCTGAAATAGTAAGAATGCCCAAATTAAGTGATACAATGACAGATGGCGTTGTAGCTGTTTGGCATAAAAAAGTGGGCGACAAAGTAAAAAGTGGCGATTTATTAGCTGATATTGAAACTGATAAAGCAACCATGGAATTCGAATCGTTTCAAGATGGTGTATTATTGCACATTGGAGCTCAAGTAAAACAAAGTGTTCCAGTTGATTCAGTGATTGCAATTTTAGGAAAAGAAGGTGAAGATATTTCTGCATTATTGAACGGAGCGCCAGAAACTAAAAAAATTGAAGACACAAAAGAAACCGTTTCAGTTCCTGCAACAAATAACTCATCTCAAAAAACTGCTTTACCAGCAGGAGTTGAAGTGGTTCGCATGCCTAAGTTAAGTGATACTATGACGGAAGGTGTAGTTGCTAAATGGCATAAAAAAGTAGGCGATAAAGTTAAAAGTGGCGAATTATTAGCAGATATTGAAACTGATAAAGCCACTATGGAATTTGAATCTTTTCAAGATGGTATTTTATTACACATTGGAGTTGCAGAAGGCAAAAGCGTTCCTGTAGATAGCGTATTGGCAATTTTAGGAAAAGGTGGAGAGGACGTTGCTGCAATATTAAAAACAATTGAAGGTAATAACGGGGTGTTAGAAACAAAAGTTGCCACATCAACAAAAGCTGTTGAAGAAGTTAAAACAACTGTTGTAGCTCACGCAATTAGTAACTCTAACGATAGTAGAGTGAAGGCATCTCCATTAGCAAAAGCATTAGCAAAAGAAAAAGGCATTGACCTTTCTAAAGTAAATGGCACTGGAGATAACGGAAGAGTTACTAAATCAGATATTGAAAATTACAAACCTGCGTCGACAAGTTCAGCAACCAAAGTAAATTCTAACAGTAGTTTCGTTCCAGGAACAGAAGGATTTACGGATGAACCAACTTCGTCAATGCGCAAAGTAATTGCAAAACGATTACTTGAAAGCACTAATGGTGCGCCACATTTTTATTTAACGATTGAAGTAGATATGGACAACGCCATTACTTCACGTAATGCCATTAATGCAATTCCTGACACAAAAGTATCATTTAATGATTTAGTAATTAAAGCTTGTGCGGTAGCATTGCGTAAACATCCTAAAGTAAATACAAGTTGGATGGGTGATAAAATCCGTTATTATAATCATGTACATGTTGGAGTTGCTGTAGCCGTGGAAGATGGTTTATTAGTGCCAGTTGTGCGTTTTGCAGATCAAAAATCATTAACGCAAATTAGCGCAGAAGTAAAAGATTTAGGCAAACGTGCAAAAGACAAAAAACTTCAACCAGCAGATTGGGAAGGAAATACATTTACAGTTTCTAATTTAGGAATGTTTGGTATTGATGAATTTACTTCAATTATAAACACTCCAGAATCTTGCATTTTATCAGTTGGTGCAATTAAACAAGTTCCTGTAGTAAAAAATAATCAAGTTGTTCCTGGTAATGTTATGAAAGTAACTTTAGCTTGTGATCATAGAACTGTAGATGGCGCAACGGGTGCAGCATTTTTACAAACTCTAAGAACTTATTTAGAAAACCCAGTTACAATTTTGGCATAAGTAAAAAATCTATATCAAAAAAGCTTCTTGTAAATTAACAAGGAGCTTTTTTATTTACAGTAATTTTCTTAAATTTGATTATGCGGATTTCTAAAATAAAATCAAAAAAAAACTTAGCTATTCCAGGTGAACCTATGAGTAAAGATGAATTTGTTTCATTGATCAAAGAAGCTGAAAAAGGGCCGTTTTATTCATTAGATGAGCTTACTACTAAGATGAATGTATGGAAAAAGTCATTAAAAAAGTAGAATATAGCTCATTTTTTTACGAGGATCTAAAATCTATTTACACCTATGGCTTTGAAATTTTTGGTGAAATGATGGCTGAAATTCTTCAAAGTCAAATATTAAATGTAACTCAAAGTTTATATTTTCAATATTATCTAAATCCAGAATGCAAACATCTTGAAACCAAAACTCAAATTTATAGAAACATTATACTTGGAAAATACTTAATCATTTATCGTATAAGAACAAATAAAATAGAAGTATTAAGAGCATTGCATGGTAGTCAAAGTCCAAAAACAATTAAAACAATTAAGAAAATAAAAATTAAATAAACTTACAATGGAAGGAACAATCAAATCAACTATAGAAAACGGAATAGGAACCATTTCGTTTTTTCACCCACAAAGTAATTCAATGCCAGGCACACAATTAAGAAACCTAGCTTCTGAAATTGAAAAAATGGGCAAAGATCCAAATGCTAAAGTTATTGTGTTAAAAAGCGAAGGAGATAAAGCATTTTGCGCAGGAGCAAGTTTTGACGAATTAATCTCTATTAAAGATAAAGAAACAGGTTTAACTTTTTTCTCTGGTTTTGCAGCTGTAATAAATGCTATGAGAAAAGCTCCAAAATTTATTATTGCTCGCGTACAAGGTAAAGCTGTTGGTGGCGGTGTTGGTATTGCTGCAAGTGCAGATTATACTTTTGCCGTACATGGTGCTTCTTGTAAATTAAGCGAATTAGCAGTTGGTATTGGGCCTTTTGTAGTTGGAACTGCAGTTGAACGTAAAGTTGGTAAAGCAGCTTTTTGCGAACTTACTATTAATGCAACAGAATGGAGAAGTGCTGCTTGGGGTAATGAAAAAGGCTTATATACCGATTTGTACGATACAGTTGGAGATATGGATAAAGCCATAGAAACATTGGCAAAACGTTTAGCGTCTAGTAGTCCGGAAGCGATGGCTATGCTTAAAAAAGTAATGTGGGAAG
>CALMMX010000334.1 GCA_937868545.1 uncultured Bacteroidota bacterium | reverse complement strand
TACTGACGAATACAAAGCAACTATTCAAGTTCAAAGCAGAAGACCAGTATTTAAAAGCTCTTATTTTTCTCCATCGGTAAATTATATTGATGAGAATTTTACATTTAAATACCAACAATTTCAGCAATTAGAATTTAATTTAAATAACTATGCAAATAACTTAACCTCTGTTTTAGCCTTTTATGCATATATAATACTTGCTAATGACTATGATACTTTTGCGAATTTAGGTGGAACAGAATATTTTCAAAAAGCTCAAATAATTGTTGCTAATGCACAAAGTGCGGGCGAAGTTGGCTGGAAATCTCAAGAAACGAATAAAAACAGATATTGGATACCGGAAAACGCGCTTCAACCAGTATTTGCTCCAATAAGAGAATGTATGTACAAATACCACCGATTAGGATTAGATATTATGTTTGATAAAACTGATGATGGTAGAAAAGAAATTCTTAAATCATTAGATTTATTAGCTGAAGTTTATAAAACACGGCCAGCAACATTTATTATGGAATTATTTTTTAATGCTAAAGCAGATGAATTAGTAAATATTTTCTCTAAAGGCTTACCTGACGAAAAAACAAAAGCAGTAAGTATACTTACAACTGTAAACCCTCCAAATACCACAAAATGGTATAAAATACAGTCCAATTAATAGGAATTCCCAATAATTTAACAAATTAATTACTTCTTAATATTTTGGTAATCAGATTGTTTTGATAAATTTGCTCCCTTTAAAATCAAAAAAATCAAATTATGAAAAAAATTTTATTTAACATTGCTTTAATACTTTTAACAGCAAGTTCTTTTGCTCAGGATGTAACTAAAGATGATGCTGCAAAATTACAAGCTGAAGCTGATAAACTAAAGTCTATGGTTGCTGACACAGCTAAACCTTGGAAAATTGGAGGTGTAATTTCAATAAATGGTCAACAAGTTTCATTAACAAACTGGGCAGCTGGTGGAAATGCATCAATTTCATTAGGAGGATTAGTAAACGTTTTTGCTAAATATAAAAAAGGAAAATCAACATGGGATAATTCTTTAGAATTAGGATATGGTGTTATTAAACAAGGTGATAATAAAAAATGGTGGAAAAATGATGATAAGATTCAATTTACATCAAAATATGGTAGACAAGCATTTAAGAAATGGTATTACTCAGCATTAGTAGATGCTAGATCTCAATTTGCTAATGGTTATAATTATCCAAATGATTCGATTTATATTTCTAAATTTTTATCTCCTGCATATGGTTTAGCATCAATTGGTATGGATTATAAACCAAATGATCATTTTTCATTATTTATTTCGCCAATCACAGGAAAATTCACAATAGTTAATGATGTTACTTTAGCTAGAGTTGGTGCTTTTGGAGTGCAAAAAGAAATTAGAGATCCTGAAAACGGAGGAGCAATTACACAAAACTACAAAACACATCGTGAAGAGTTTGGTGCTTATTTAAAAGCTCAATATCAAACTAAAGTAATGGACAATGTTACTTTCCAAACAGTATTAGAATTATTTACTAACTATTTAGATAAAGGACATAATATTGATGTTAACTGGACAACATTAACTACATTTAAAGTAAATAAATTTATTTCTGCAACTTTAGCAACTCAATTGATTTATGATAATGATATTAATGTAACTAGAAATACCCCAGGAAAAGTTGGAGAAATTGGACCAGATGTTCAATTTAAACAAGTATTAGGCGTTGGATTTACTTACAAATTCTAAAGATTTAACCAATTATACTGAAAGCGAGTTAATTAATTTTAACTCGCTTTTTTTTATTTAATAGCTATGTAAAATAATGTTAAATTTGACTTAAATTTTTATATTTTAAAACATTTGGCAATCAATTTGTCTTTATAAACTGTAAATTCATAAATTATTAAGAACTTAAAAAATGAAAAAAATAACACTTATAAGCACAGGACTTTTAATAGCAAATATTTCATTTGCTCAAACCTTACAAGATGCTATTACTAAAACTGATAATGAGCGTTTTGAATCAGCGGCTACAGACTTTAGAAATTTAATAGCTAAAGAAGGAAATAAAGGAGATAACTATTTTTACTTTGGTGAAAACTATTTTAAAAATGGGGATTTAGACTCTGCAAATATCTTCTACAAAAAAGGTACTGAATTAAATGCTACTTATCCTTTAAACTACGTTGGTTTAGGTAAAGTACTTTGGTATCAAGGTAAACAAGCTGATGCAAAAACACAGATTTTTAAAGCTGCTACATTAAGCAAAAATAAAGATGCTGAAGTTATGCGTAAAACAGCAGAAATTTATATTAATGCTGAGCAAAAAAGTTTAGATGAAGCTATTAATTTACTTAACGCAGCTATTAAAATTGACCCTAAAAATTCAGAAAATTTCTTATTAATGGGAGATGCAATGTTGGAAAAAAATCCAACAGATGGTGGCCCTGCTATAAAAAATTACAATAAAGCAACTGAGTTAAATTCAAAATCTCCAAAAGGTGATTTACGTTCTGGTAAATTATATCAAAGAGGTGGAAACTACCAACTTGCTTTAGATTTATACAAAAAAGCTCAAACCCTTGATCCAAATTTTGCTCCTGCATATAGAGAAAAAGCTGAATTATACTTTAGAGCTGGGCAAAAATCTAATGCTGTAGAAAGTTATAGAAAATACTTAGAATTAAATAATAGTCCTGATGCTAGATACCGTTACACTGCATTTTTAGTTTCAAACAAACAATACCAAGAAGCAATACCTGAAATTGAATCTTTACAAAAAGCTGGTAACACTAAATATTCTTTAGATAGATACCTTGGTTATTCTTATGCAGAGGTTGGAAATACTGTTGATAAAGAAGCATATAATAAAGGGCTTATTTCTATAAATAAATTTTTTGAAAAAACAGCTACTATGCCAAACTTTAAATATTTAGCTACTGACTATAAATACAAAGGAATTTTACTTGCAAAAACAGGTAAAGACAGCTTAGCGGTAACTGAATTAGAAAAAGCTATGTCTTTAGACCCAGAAAAGTCAAAAGATTTATTAAGAGATGTTGCAAATATTTACTACAAGGCAAAAAAATATGATAAGGTAATAGATACTTACAATAAATTACTTAATGGTAATCCGGAAAATTTAAATTCATCTGACTATTTTAATTTAGGTAGAGCATATTATTTTGGCCCAAAAGATTTTGTTAAGGCAGATACTTGTTTTGCTTATGTTACTCGCTTAAGTAAAACTTATGCAACAGGATATTTTTGGAGAGGTAAAGCTAACATTCAACAAGATTTAAAAAACGAAAAATGGTTAGCAAAACCTCATTTTGAAACTGCTTTATCTTTAGTAAAACCAGAAGAGAGAGCTAGTGCTGGTAATAAACCAAACGTAATTGAAGCTTGTGAGTATTTAGGATTTTACCATGTTTCTTTAAAAGATAATACTAAAGCAAAAGAATACTTTACAATAATAAAAGACATAGATCCAAACAACAAGAAACAAATTGATTTCTTTAAAGGAGTTGGAGCTAAATGAAATAAACCTAAACCAAAAAAAGCGAAAAGATAATCTTTTCGCTTTTTTTATGCTCAATAATTAAAACATTACTATTTGACTTAAATAATACTTGCGATACTATAAACTATGATAAAATTAAATTTACCACTTAGGCAATTTTAATTAGAATTATTAAAAATCCTCATCGTCTTCCTTCTTTTTAGGTTGCAATGGTTTATCTTTCTTTGTTTCCTCCCCCACTTTTATCTGAAACTTTTGGTCTGCTTTATTAGTATTATTTTTTGCGCTTATTGAATCCTTTTTAAATAATCCAAACTCCTCTTTTAAAATCTGCTTTAAATTTTGCTTTTCTTGTTGAATATCCTCTTTTATTTTTTGCTTAGCGCCTTTTCTATCATACTTAATAGTTGGGTTATCTATGGGGCCAGTCATGAGGATAAATACACTTCTACGATTTTCTGGATCGTTTTCTACTAGTGATAATTCCTCATCAAAGTTTTTATTAGCTCTAGGTTTTTTAGCCAACAATTCACTAATTAATAATTGAATATGATAATCAATTTGGTTATCAAATGTATGTTTACCCCAAAGCTCCATATTAATAGCTGTAGATTTAATTGAAGTTTTAGGAAGGGTTATGGTTTTATTTTTTATTTCTATTGCACTTTGAAGAGATGAAAATTTTATGTGCTTTAATTCACTAACATCAATATATTTTGCAAGGCTTTCCAAAGGTTTAAATCCAATTAATTCTCCTTGCTCAATAAGTATGTTGCTTGTTGCATTAATAGAGTTTAAATCTACTGTTAGTTCTTTATTCCAAATACCTGTAAAATTAATATTAGCAGTTGCAAATCCTTTTAAATGAGTATCGTTAATTGTATTTTGTCCAAAATTATTTAACTGATAAAACATAGTTTTAATATTTATTTTCGCAAAGTTACAGTCGCCAGATATTTTTATATCATTACCACTTGCATCTGCTAAAGCATTCATTGAAATGTTCCCATCCATTGCTAAACAAGACATGTTTTGTACAGCTATTTTTTTATCTTTTAATAATAAGGTCCCACTTATACTCGAAGCATTGAATTTTTGAAATGAAAGCTTCTTAACATTAAGTACAATATTTAAATCTAAATTGTCTGGAATATTTACAGTATTTGATGAGTTTTGTGAAGAGTTGTTACCACTAAATAAAAAATCTTCTAATTCAATAGAATTACTTGAAACCGTTGAGTTTACAATCAAATGATTTTTAGAATCAAACATGAATCCCAAAAAATTTGGCATATCACCAATTATAGTAATATCTGAATTACCTTTTATTAGATTTAAATGTTCAACTTCCAAATTTCTATTACTTAATTTAACTTCGCCAGAAGGAATATTTATTTCTTTTTCTGAACCCTTAAATTTTGCCTTAATATCTAATAAACTTGCGTTTCCATTTGCAACAATATTAGGACTAAATACATTAGCTTTTAAATCACTCACTAAAGCTTCGATATTAGTTTTTAATTTAATGTTACCACTCAAACTTTGAAGCGTATCTATTGGATAAAATGATATTAACTCTTCCAAATTGGTATTTGCCTCTACATTTAATTTTAATAAAGGATCGTTAAAATTTATTATCTCAACATTCCCAGCAAACGAATTACCTTTAAGATTAGCACTTACATTATTTAAATTTAAATAACTTCTATTTTCGTTAATATTAATCTCGCCATCTAAATTTACATTTGATAATTGAGCACCATTAGATTTATAAGTAATGTTAGCCTTTTTAATTCCAAACTTAGAATTTAAAATAAATGGTTTATCTACTGCGTAATGACATTCTCCTTGTGCATAAAAAGTACCTTCACTTTCATAATCATTTATTTTACTTTGGAAATTTTCTGGCAGCAATGAAAGAGTAGAAGAAATATCTAAATTCTTACCTTCAAACGAAATATCTAAAGAAACTAAACTGTCGTTAATTACAAAAGAGCCATTACTATTTAATAAAGTAGAATTTATTTTTGTATCTGCTTTTACTATTGTAAAACGTTTACCTTTTACATCTAACTCTAAATCAACCTTTACTTTTTTATTTTGAAGGTATTTTACTTTTTGAACTTGAAATAAATCTACAAATGCTAAGCCATTAGTTTTCAAAACGTAATCAGCATCATTAAATTTGCCCGAAAATACCATTTCATTCAAATATGATGCAATCTTCAATTTATCTTTACTGTTTTTATAGTTTAATTTTACTTTAGTTAAACTAATTTTTTCCAAAGCAAATTTCAAACTATCATTACTATCTGATGTGTTTTCAGATTTCCAAATAATATAATTTGGTTTGCCACTTTTGTCAACCTTTAAGTTTACTATAGATTCTTCTAAGTCAATTTTATTAATTGTATAATTTTTATTAAACAAATCTTTAATATTAAAAGATAATGCCAATCGTTTAGCAAATAAAAGTGTATCATGAGTTTTAAAATCATTACTCTCATATGCTAACACATTTTTAAATTCAAGCGCACATTGAGGAAATGATTTCACAATAGTTAAATCAATATTTTGAGGCTCTATAACAATTTGGCTATTTAAATGCTTATTAAGTTCTTTAATAATTAAACCCTTCACATCATCAGAATAAAAATACCCTAATAGTGCACCACCAGAAATTAACATTAAAACTAAAATACTTAGGTATATAAAAATACGTCTAACTATTTTCCACAAATTGCGTGTAGGTTTTTCAATTACAATATGTTCTGTTTGTTCCAAAGTGATTTTATAACGCAAAAAGCTGAAAAAGTAATAATTACTAATTACGCTATAAAATAATGTTAAATTGTATTGCTATTATTAAAAATTATAACATAAGCATGTTAGCATTCATAAAGATTTATAATCTATAAAATATCTTTTAACTTATCTTTTAAACTTAATAATTCCAAACTCAACTCATTTACTTTTAATTCCTGGGTATTAATCTTTACAATTAAACTTTGATCTTGTTCAATATTTTCAGATGAAACCTCGTTCTCAACATATTCGCAAAACAAATGAATGTAACGTGCCTCTTTTTGTCCTGGTTTTCTTTCTAGTAATTTCACTAAAGGTTGATCTCTATTACATAAGTTATTAAGTGATAACAAAACAGATTCAATTGAACTAAATTCAAATAACCTACCTGAATTTGAATTAATCTCACCAGGAGTTAATGGCCCGCGTAAAAACAATAAACAAAGTATTGCTAATTCAGAATCAGGGAAAGAATAAACACTAGAAAAATTATGTTTGAACTTATTTGTTCTGCTCGATGCACCAACTGAAAGGCTTACTAAATTTTTACCTTTTAATCCATTTATAGCATCCATAACTTCACTTTCGCTATAATCTACAATAGGTTTTCGTGATGATTTTTGATTGCATGCTACTGTTATTGCATTTAATGTAAGAGGATAATATTCAGGAGTGGTTTTACTTTTTTCAAGCAAACATCCTAGTACTCTTATTTCTTTATCGGTTAAAACTTGTAATACTTCAAACATGTCTTTTAATTATAATTTACAATTCTATTCTACAAATACAGCTGCATTAATTCTATATCCTTTAATCTACTTTTATGATGATTTATATGCAATTGGATGGGTATTTTTTTTGTTTGGCCCTAAAAACAATCTTGTATAAATCCTTAATACAGAAATTTCTAATACTAAAAAATTTAATGAAGTAAAAACAATTAAAATATATTCATTTTTATCAATGTGACTGAACATTAAATCAATGCCAATAAAAGATGGAGTAAACGGTAAACCAACAAATGCTAAACATGAAATTAAGAAAAAACCTGATAGCCGAGGGTGATCAAAATGATGTCCATAAAATGAATCTAAATTTATTACCTTTTCATAATTCTTTAACTTAAGTAAACAAAGGTATCCTGCAATTGCTGAAATCATTAAGCTTATTAAATAAACAATAATTTCAACATACTCATAAGTATCATTCATAAGCGCAATTGCTAATACATTAAACAACTGGCTCATGATAACTAAAAACCAAGCTTTTAATCCACTACCTCTTACAACAAAAGATTTTAATACTAATATAAACCCAATAAAAGCAAAAAGTAAATGCAAATCTTCGTCAACTTCATGCGAAATATTTTTACTTAAAATCAAGAAAAGCAAACCACTTACAAATAAAATTGCAAGAAAAATAATAGAAAATCTATGTGATATAAACTCCATTTTTTTTCCAATAAATTTAAAAGGTTTCCAAATAAAATTATGAAGAAAAGAATCTAAATTCCACTCTTTTAGCGCCAAAATATAGATTGCATTTTGAATTTTTAAAATGGTATTATTCTTTGTTTCAGGAATTCCTAGTTTTGGTTTTTCGTAAAACTGGTTATGAATATAATATCCCAAATTAGATGGCGAAACCAATAACTGATACGTTCTAAAAAAGGCATTACCTGATAAGTGAAGTAATGCAAGGGTATGAAATCCAAATGCAATTTCAATAAACATAATGCCAATTTGAGCAATTGAAGCATATGCTATTTGGGATTTAACTGCAGATTGTACTTTTGCAATTGAATTAGCAACCAAAGCTGTTACAGCACCAATAATTATGATTAATACTTTTATACTTAACATAGTTTCCCAATAAACATAAGTTCTTAATAATAAAAACACACCTAAGTGAACAGATAATGATCCATAAAAAATTGCTGAGGATGTAGTTGGGCCTTCCATTGCCCTTGGTAACCAGGAAGAAAATGGGAACTGGGCAGATTTTATAGATGCAGCAATTACAATCATAACTAAAATAAATACGGCATAATATGAATGTTCATTTATATGAGATTCAACAAGGCTTATATTATTTAATTGTAAAAATGTAATGTTTTGATGCCATAGATGGTGGCTCATCCACAAAGCCAAAATCAAACAAATGTCGCCTAACCTATAAAGAGAAATTGTTTTTAATGCATTCTTAACTGGTAAATATCTATCTCTATAAAAAGCTATAAGTAAAAAAGAGGTAATTCCTAAAAACTCCCAACCAATAAAAAGTGTTTCAAAATTTCCAGAAAAAACAATTATATTATATCCAAAATAAAAAAGCAAAACAGTAATAAAAAACCTTTTGTACCCGCCCTCTCGATGCAAATAATACTTACTAAAAATAATAACAAGTAAACTTAAAATTGCCCCTAATAAAGAATAAACCAAAGTTATTTTATCAAAATAAAAATCTAAAAAAATTTCTATACTACCTTCCTTATAAAATGTAAAATGTTTATAATCTAAAATAGTTGCACCATTAATAACCCATAAAATACAAAAACTAAAAAGCAAAATAAGCTGTATGGTTAAAATGCTTATTGCAAAAAAACTAATTACTTTTTCGTTTTTACTAGAAAACAATAATGAAATTAAAAAGCCAAACAAAGGCAAAAATATAAACACTTGAATAAACTGCTCCATTTCAATAATTAATTATATAAATAAATTGGTAAGTTTTCTTGAGTTGCATGAACAATATGATTTGTTTCCATCTCATTTGCTCCTTCTAATAAAACATGAATATTACTATAATATTCAATATTTTCAGTTAATGTATTGTAAGGTTCAAACTTCCCATTTTTAAAATAAAAAAATTCTTTTGTATCAGGATTAATAACTGATAAATGTACCCATTCATTTATAAACCATTCGTACATTGAGGTATCACTAGCTATAGTTTTTAAAACAATATTTGGATAATGCTCAACAACTATCATTAATCTAACTGGGTCATGCACTTCAATCATTTGCCAAGGTAAACCAGATCTTAAATCACCATCACAACTATTTGTAACTCCTATTAATCCATTTACATTATGTGGCAGTTTAGTGCCCGCTCCTAATTTATAGTTATCAACTCTACTAAAATAATATTCTAAATTTATTCCACCACAAACTGGCCCTAATGGTTTCATAATTCCAGCTAGCATTTCACCATTCAAATCTGTTCGATAATCATATGAATTTAAAAAAGCTCTTCTATCTAAAAACAATCCTTTAGTTAAAGTTCTATTTCCAACTATGCATAATGTATTGGTTCCATGTCCAAGCTCTGGTCTGGGTTCAAATAAAGAAACCGAACGTTTTTTAATTGCTAAACGTGTTTTCTTAATAGATTGTTTTGTATTAATCGAGGCAAATCGCCTTGAACGTTCTTTAGCATTAAGATACAACGCATTTTCAAAAGCAAGAACATTCTTTAAATGAGATAATTTATTGTTTACAGATAACAAGTGTAAATCATAATAAACCATTTCATCTGCTGCAGTATCATGAAGCGCGGCAACAAACTCAGTTTCATCAGGAATTACTATACCTCTTGATTTTAAAACTTTTCGCACTTCGGTATGATTTGCCATTATTGCAAAAACTCTAGCATTAACAGAACCAGGGCGACCGCTGCAAGCTCCACAATCATGTGCTCCATGATGAGGATTATTTGCACTACTACTTCCATGTGCAACAATATATACTAATTTAGAAAAATTAGACGTTAAAGCGATACCTTGCAGTAAAGAACTTACTCTGTTTGCCATTTCTTCAACAGTAAACCCAATATTCAAATCATTTTCTGTTCCACCATTAAACTCAACTGTTAATTTACCTTGGATATGCATTTGCGAAAACGCATTTGATATAGCTGGACTCATTTTAGGACTAAAAATATTTTGTACAAGCCTTAAACCCGACCAAAAACCTAAACTCAAACTACCCAATAAACCAGTTGAAATTTGATAATTCTTTTTAGAATACAATATTTCATGTTTTCTTTCGTCACTTACATCGTATTCTTTTATCAAATATTTAGGTGTAACTGGTGCCGGACAAAGTTTGTCATAAAATTGAGCGCCATGAGCTTGAAAATAAAATTCTACACCAAAAAAACCTGGAGTTCCAAAGGTTTCAGCAAATACATCTACATTCTCCAAATGTCTTCTAAAAGAACATTCCCTTTCGTCAATACAAAATAAAGCCTGAAAACTTCTTTCAGTATTTTCTACTACTGGCTGTTTTGATTGATTTAATTTTTCTATACCTGCAAAAACTTCGTTATAATAACTCCATTCAAAAGCAGTTTGCCAAATTTCTAAAACCTCATTTATTTCAGTTTTTTCAATAGGATCAAACAAATTAATAGGTTTGTTTTTATAATTTGCACTCAAAGGTTGCCATTTACTTCCTAATTCATAATCAAGATTATC
>CALMMX010000333.1 GCA_937868545.1 uncultured Bacteroidota bacterium | reverse complement strand
TATTCAAAAATCAAAAGGCCTCCATAAATTACATGGAGGCCTTTTTTGTTTTGTTACTTATATAAACTTAATTTACACTTATAATAACTTGCGAAGTATCTGATAAGCGCTTTATAATTACTGGCAGATTTGTTTCTTTAGAATTAATTAATTTATTAAAATATTCTTTTTTTGCATTTACAGATAACAAAAAAACTCTTTCTGACTTTTTAAAAATCACCATTTGGTAATTTTTATTTGACTCATTAGGTAAAACATCCATAACAGTCAATTTATCAAACACGTAATTTTTACTACTACCTTTAAATGTTTCACAAGATTGAATAAAACCTATAACAAACAAAAAAGGAAGCACCTTTGCATTACAAATTTTATGCGATAAAAAGCTCATTAAACTAAGGACAAGTAGTTCTATTATGGTAACTCAACAAAGTACTATTTGAATCATAATAAAATGGATCTGTATCAAAAGAAGTTCCAGAATAAGAAGCAGGAGAATAAGCAGTTGTAGGCTGTAAACTTATCATAGAAACATGAGGAGTAGATGAACATGAAGGACTCTCTTGTGCATGTAACCATGTTGATAATAAAACAGGTTGATTAAACATTGAAGGATCAAAAACATAAGCCATTGTTCCTGATGGTGTTTTAATATTAACTAATGGCGCAACATGGTACCACCAAGTAACACAACATCCACCCCACTTGTTAGCTTTTACACTTAACCTATCTGAACCCGAATTGGCAAAACTAAATATTTTATGAGTTGCATAATTATATTTATTATTTAAAGTTCTACACATTACGTGAGCTCTAGCATAGCACCCATCTCTAGCATATTTAAATGAAATACAGTTTACAGAATAAGGGGCCCCAGTAACACAACATTGTGTTGTAATATAATTAAACATTAATTGCGCAGTTGCCATATCTGGAATTACATTTGTTAAAGTACCAGATGTTGTATTAATTACCGATAAACCTTCAGCTTTATCGATAGTAGAAAAATCTATATCAGAATAGTTTAAAGTTTTTCCTACTTCACTATTTAAAATTTGTCTATTTAAACCTGCTGTTTCAACAGCATTCGCTAAAACTACGTCAACAACAACCGCTTCAAATGGGTCAAATGAAACAGAAACATTTGTTTTTTTAGTATACGCATCTTTTAAAATAGCTAACATAGTTTCATTCTCAACTTTAAATACTTGTGCGTTTTGAAGAAACATTACATCAGCAGTTTTTCCGTCAGCATTCATACTTATATTTGCTACTGTCATAATCTTCGAAAAGACTTCATTCCCATTATGTTTTTCAACTGTTACTGCTGAATTACTTGCATCATTCGATTTAGATTTATTACATGATCGTAAAGTAAATAAAGAAATGAAAATAGCTGCAAAATTTAATTTTAATAATAGTTTTCTCATGTTGAGATTTTTTTAGATTATTTTTCTATAACAATTATAAATAAAAAAAACTACAATTCAAAATAATTTCAAGCCAAACTTACATTGAGTATCTAATTTTGTTTACAATTAAATTCAAATCATTAATATTAATTTTTTACTTTTAGTCTTTAAAATTTAATATGGCACATATTGTAGCACCATCAGTATTATCAGCAGATTTTGGAAATTTGCAACGTGATATTGAAATGATAAACAATTCAGAAGCAGACTGGTTTCATGTAGATATAATGGACGGTGTGTTCGTCCCAAATATCTCATTTGGATTTCCAGTTTTGAAATCTTTGCAAAAACACGCAAAAAAACCTTTAGATGTTCATTTAATGATTGTGGATCCTGATAGATACACTCAAGCTTTTAAAGATGCTGGAGCTGAAATATTAACAGTTCATTTAGAAGCTTGTACGCACTTGCATCGTTCAATTCAAAATATTAAAAATTCAGGAATGAAAGCTGGTGTTGCCCTAAATCCGCATACATCAATAAATTTATTAGAAGATATAATTGCGGATATTGATTTAGTTTGCATAATGAGTGTAAACCCAGGTTTTGGCGGACAAAAATTTATTGAAAACACTTACAATAAAATCACTTCATTAAAAAAACTCATTATTGAAAAAAAATCAAACGCCTTAATAGAAATTGATGGCGGTGTAGATTTTAATAATTACAAAAAATTAATAAATTGCGGTGCTGATGTTTTGGTTGCTGGCAACACCGTATTTGGTAATCAAAATCCAACAGCAGCAATTCAACAATTAAAACAATTATAAATAATCTAAAAACAAAAAATTATGTCATTTACATTACCACAATTAAACTACGCGTATAACGCATTAGAGCCTAATATTGATGCTAAAACAATGGAAATTCACCATAGCAAGCATCACCAAGCTTATGTAACAAATTTAAACAATGCAATTGCAGGAACTGATGCAGAAAAATTAAGCATTGAAGATATTTGTAAAAATATTTCAAAATACCCAATGGCAGTTAGAAATAACGGTGGTGGACATTATAACCATTCATTGTTTTGGGAAATAATGGCACCAAATGCTGGTGGAATGCCAACAGGTAAACTTGCTTCTGCTATTGAATCAGATTTAGGTGGGTTTGATAAATTTAAAACTGATTTTACACAAGCTGGCGCTACTCGTTTTGGTTCAGGTTGGGCTTGGTTATGTGTAAAAGCGGATGGTAAATTATGTGTTTGTTCAACACCAAATCAAGATAATCCTTTAATGGATATTGCAGATTGCAAAGGAACACCTGTTTTAGGAATGGATGTGTGGGAACATGCATATTACTTAAATTACCAAAACCGTAGACCTGATTATATGAACGCATTTTTCAATGTTATTAATTGGACTAAAGTTTCCGAACTATATGAATTAGCTCTTAAAAAATAAGAAATTTGTAAATTTTTCATTTTAAAAAGTCCCGCAATATGCGGGACTTTTTTATTTCAGAATAATTGAACAATTCTAAACTAATAATATCAAATTAAAATAACAAAAAAGCCTGATCAATTGACCAGGCTCTTTACAAATCTATATTTAATTATTTCTAGTGCTCTCCATTATCATGCTCACCATCTGCTAAAGGAACAGTTTGTGGTATGAAATCATTTTCAGCACCTGGCTTACTGTAATCGTATGCCCAACGGTGAACAACTGGTAAAGCACCTGGCCAGTTTCCGTGTATGTTAGCCATAGGTGTAGTCCATTCTAATGTATTAGAGTTCCAAGGGTTTTGAGGCGCTTTATCACCACGGAACATACTGTAGAAGAAGTTAAATAAGAATACAATTTGTACCAATGCTCCTAATATTGCAAATACAGTAACAATTTCATTAATGTCAACTAAATTGTCAAACATTGGAAAATTACTGTTTGTATAATAACGACGAGGTACACCAGCTAATCCTAAAAAGTGCATTGGGAAGAATACGCCATAAGCACAAACAAACGTTAACCAGAAGTGAATGTATCCTAATTTTTTGTTCATCATACGTAAGAACAATTTTGGGAACCAGTGGTAAACACCAGCAAACATGCCAAATATGGCTGATAAGCCCATTACAATATGGAAGTGAGCAACCACAAAATAAGTA
>CALMMX010000332.1 GCA_937868545.1 uncultured Bacteroidota bacterium | reverse complement strand
GACCTGTTAAATCTATTTTATCCATATTACTTTTGTTTATATAATCTATTTTGCATTAAACAACATCTTCACGCTAAGTAACAGTTTGTTTTGAAACATAATACAACTTAATAACTCAGCTGCGGCGGATAACAAAGCTAAATGTTTGATAGAAATTTCAAAGTAAAATTTAAAAACTTAAGCCAATGTTGGTTAAAACATCAACAAGAGTGGAAGGGGTTCTGTAATTAATTCCCAATTCGATTAAGTATCATAATGTCCTTGGTTGATAGGAAGTTTTTTGGTCTGTCAAGACCTTCAAAGTTGAAACAGATTTTTAATTGATTTTTATTTATAACTTCGTAAATACCAACTAATCGAGTCTCGTCTTTGTCAGAACCATTTAATTTAACAACAACATCAATTTTATAAGGCTTTGATTTAGTGTAAGTATAATAATAAGTGCTTGTTATTCTGTCACTAGCTTTGAAGTCTTTACCACCTCGCTTTTTTCCATTCCTAGTATATGAAAAATAGCCGTCTTTGTCAAAATCCATTTCACCTATTTCCTGCGAGTCTGATCCTTTCCAATGCCCAACAATATTTATGTCGATTGCTTTAAATGATCCGAACAATAAAATAATTGTCGTAAGGAGAATATATTTTATCATTTTCTTGTCTTTTACTATTGATGCTAAATTATCTAAAAGCTATACTAAAATTGGGCAATCTTAAATAAATCAAATAGATTGTCAAAGTTTCTTTTACCCAAATATTTCTACTACGTAATTAGGCACAATACCTAATGCAATTGTAAACAAGGTAGTTAATATCAATAAAACAACATGAGATGAATCTATTACAATAGCATCATGTTTTTCGGGAGTTTTAAAATACATTGCAATAATAACTTTAAAATAATAGTACACACCTACTGCTGATGTTAATATGGCCAATATAATTAACCATTTAAATGATGTGCCAATTAATAAAGAAAATACAAAATACTTAGCAAAGAAACCAGATGTAATTGGTATACCTGCTAATGATAACATGGCTACCGTCATACACACAGCCATTAACGGATGGCGTTTTGCTAAACCATTAAATGCTTCAATATTTGAACTACCTTCTTCGTGTTTTGATACTGTATAAACAACCGTAAACGCTGCAATAGAACCGATAGAATATGCTAATGAGTAATATAAAATAGAACTCACACTTGCCATACCTCTGTTATTAGCTAAAATAGCCATTAACATAAATGCTGCATGGCTAATACTTGAGTACGCTAACATACGTTTTACACTTTGTTGTGTAGCTGCTGTTATATTTGATATTACTAAAGATAATGCAATTACAACTGCCAAAACCATACTCCAAGTTTCATTTACACCACCAAAGGTTACTAAGAATAAACGCATAAATGCTGCAAATGCTGCTGTTTTTACTATTGTACTCATTAAAGCTGTAATTACAGTAGGTGAACCTTCATAAACATCTGGAGCCCAAAAATGGAAAGGTGCTGCACTTACTTTAAACAACATGGCAACTAAAACTAATAATACACCTGCATAGAAAAATGCTGGTAAATCTGTTCCATGTTGTGATATGAATGCACGAATTGCCATAATATCAAAACTACCTGTAGCACCATAAATTAAAGCTATACCAAATAATAAAAAGCCCGATGCAAAAGAACCCATTATTAAATATTTAAATCCTGCTTCATTTGATGCTAAATCTCTTTTACGACTTGCCGCTAAAACATACATTGGTATTGATAAAATTTCTATGCCTAAAAATAAAGTAGTCATATTACTAAATGCGGTTAACATTAAAGCACCTACTAAAGCAAAAAGTACCAAAGCAAAATGATCAGTAATATGATCTTTTTCAAAATAATCGTTAGCCAGTATAAACCAAAAAAATGCAGTTGCTAATATTACTCCACTAAATGCGATAGCAACATTATCAAAACGAATCATGTTACTAAACATGGGTAAATTAAAATTTTGGTTCCACTCGGTAAAGTTTATGGCATAAGCCCCCAACACACCAACAAGTACAATTGGAAATAATGCTTTTTTAAATTTAAAAATTTCGGCAAGCATTGCTAAAATTCCTAATCCGCTTATAATAAATAGTCCTTTCATTTCTTATTATTTTGAATGTTAAATTTTGAAAGTTAAATGAGTTTCAAAATTTTAATTGTTATTTTTTAATTATTTTATTTTTTAATGCTTCAAATCTGATAATTGAATTTTTATCATTTTAAGTTTAACATTATCAAACGTGTTCCTTCTTCTGCTAGTTCATTTAATGGTTTTGGATATACACCAAATGCAATAATAGTTAAGCAAATAATATATAAAATCCATTTATCAGAACTTGCTAATGCACCAAATGCAATGGCAGAATCTTTTCTTTCGCCTAACATAATACCTTGGTAACTGCGCAACATATATACAGCTCCTAATATTACAGTTAAGCCAGCAAATGCAGCTATCCAAGCATTATATTGATAAATACCATTAATTAATAAAAACTCTCCCACAAAACCATTTGTTAATGGTAAAGCAACTGAACCCAACATTACAATTAAAAATAATAATGCAAAATTTCCGTTCATGCTTCTGATACCACCAAGCTTATCAATTTCTCTAGTTCCTGTATGGCGTAATAAAATATCTGCTATTAAAAATAAACCAACCACATTAACACCATGTGCCAACATTTGCATTACACCACCTTGTATACCTTGTTGTGTGCATGATAAAATACCTGCTGCAATTAATCCCACGTGAGCTATTGAAGAGTAAGCTATTAAACGTTTATAATCTTTTTGAACAATAGCAACTAACGATGCGTAAATAATACCAAATACGGATAAGCCAATTGCTAAACCACCCCATTTTTCAAGTGCCAAAGGAGTTAAAGGTAATAACCATTTTATTAATCCAAATGTCCCCATTTTTAGCATAATACCAGATAATAACATAGTACCTTGAGTTGGTGCATTTACATAGGTATTAGGTTGCCATGTGTGTAGCGGGAAGATTGGCATTTTAATACCAAATGCTAAAAATATACACCAAAAAACAAAAGATTGTTGGTTAATATCCATTGCTTTACCTGCTTGGTATAAATCTGCAATAGCCCACGATTTAATACCCGTTTCAAATCCAGTATGACTATAAACATAAATTAAACCAACAAGCATAAATAAAGAACCTAATAAGGTATAAACAAAAAACTTAAATGTTATAGCTCCTCTGTTTTCGCCACCCCATAATAAACAAATAAAATAAATTGGAATAAGAGCTAACTCCCAAAACACATAAAATAAAAATCCATCGTTTGCTGTAAATACACCAACTAATGCCATTTGCATAATTAGGATTAATCCATAAAATGAATTTGGTTTTTCGTAATCATTTTTAAATGACGATAAAATAATTAATGGAACTAAAAATGTAGTTAGTAATACTAATAACATTGAAAGCGCATCTATACCAACTGCGAAATGAATTCCCAAAGATTCTACCCATGAGCAATTTAAAACTAAATTAGAATTTGATGGGTTGTGTTTAAATTGAAAAAACACAATTAACGACAATAAAAATTCAACAACTGATAATCCTAAAGCAATGTTTTTACTTGCTTTTCCTTTTGTTCCAAATACCAGTAGGCCTGCAATAAGTGGTACAATTATTAATAATCCAACTAACATATTTATTTTCCTTTTATAATTACTTTTTTATTTCCTATTTAATGAATGAATAAAATAAAATCAATACAATACCAAGTACCATACTAAAAATATACATTCCAATATGCCCAGTTTGAGCTTTTCTTACTACTGAGCTAATTCCATTAACTGCCACTCCTACTCCATCAACTAAACCATCAATAAATTTAACATCAATGTATCTAAAAAATGCCGCTAACACATCTACTGGCTTGCGAATAAGCATTTCATAAATTTCATCAACATAATACTTATTGTAAATTACTTTTTTAATTCCTTTTAAATTTTCGTCTTTAGCTTCTGGCAAAATTTGATTTTTCATATAAACCATATACGCAAAGAAAATAGTTGCACCTGCTGCTAATACAGCAATACCCATCAAGATCCATTCTTTTTCATGATTTAAAATACTAGGAGCTTTGCTATACATTAATGGCTCTAAATGGTGGTGCATCCAATTTGTGAATCCCCAAAATTCTGGTAATCCTAATACACCACCTACTACAGATAATACAGCCAAAACAATTAATGGAATGGTCATACTTTTTGGTGATTCATGTAAATGATGTTCTTGCTCGTGTGTACCTCTGAATTTACGATAGAACGTTAAATACAATAAACGGAACATATAAAATGCAGTAAGCATTGAAGCTACCATTCCGAAAAACCATAAAACAGGACTATGCTCGTAAGTGTGTGCTAAAATTTCGTCTTTTGAAAAGAAACCAGAAAAAGGAGGAATTCCACTAATTGCAATTGTTCCAATTAACATGGTCCAAAAAGTGTATGGTAAAGCTTTTTTCAAACCTCCCATTTTACGCATATCTTGTTCGCCACCCATTGCATGAATAACTGAACCAGCACCCAAGAATAATAAGGCTTTAAAGAATGCATGAGTTGTAACATGAAAAACAGAAGAACTGTATGCACCAACTCCTAAACCTAAAAACATTAAGCCTAATTGAGAAACGGTTGAATAAGCTAAAACTTTTTTAATATCGTTTTGAAACAAACCAATTGTTGCTGCAAATAAAGCAGTAGCTACACCAACAATTGCCACAAAATGAGAGGCAGTTTCAGACATTGAATAAAACACATTTGAACGGACTATCATATAAATACCAGCAGTAACCATTGTTGCAGCATGTATTAATGCAGACACTGGAGTTGGACCAGCCATTGCATCAGGTAACCAAGTATATAAAGGTAATTGAGCCGATTTACCCATTGCACCAACAAATAGTAATAATGCTATTGCAGTAACCGTAGCACTACTTCCACTAGGAGCAGCTGCTATCACATCTGAATAAGTAATGCTTCCGTAAGTAACAAAAATTAAAATGATTCCTAATAAAAATCCTAAGTCACCAATACGATTCATAATAAATGCTTTTTTAGCAGCATTATTATAAGCAGTGTTTTTGAACCAAAAACCTATTAATAAATAAGAACATAAACCTACTCCTTCCCAACCCACAAACATAATTAGGTAGTTATTACCTAATACCAATAACAACATGAAGAAAATAAATAAATTTAAATATGAGAAAAATCTAGAAAATCCTTCGTCATCATGCATGTACCCCATAGAGTAAATGTGAATTAAAAAACCAATACCTGTAATGATTAATAAAAACCAAGAAGATAATGGATCAACTAAAAACTCGAAAGGAATATTTAATGAACCAGAGTTAATCCATGCAAATAAATTTACAGCATGTGATGAAACCTCAGCATGTTCTTTTAAATCAATAAAAATGAGTACTGAAACAATAAAAGATGCCAATACAGCCATACTTGCAATGGTTCCAGATAAGCCTTTGCTTATTTTTTTTCCAAAAAAACCATTTATAATAAATCCTAATAAAGGAAATAAAGGAATGAGTGCTACTAATTTAATCATATAATTAATTTTTTATTCTGCTTAATAAATCGATGTCAATACTTTTGAAGTTACGGTAAACCATTGATAAAATAGCTAAACCAACAGCAACTTCGGCTGCGGCTACTGCCATAATAAAAAATACAAATACCTGCCCTGAAGCATCATTGTGCAAAGTAGAAAATGCCACCAGTAATAAGTTAACTGCATTTAACATTAATTCAATACACATAAAAACTATAATAGCATTTCTGCGAGCCATAACACCTACTACACCTATTATAAATAGCACTGCACTAAGCATGATGTAATAATTAATTGGAATTCCGTTGAGCATAATAATTTAGATTTAAGATTTTTATTTTATTTAGAGTTAAGGTATAATTTTAGTTTGTGCTTGTATCTCTCTTACCAATCATAATAGCACCAACTAATGCAGATAATAATAATACAGAGGCAATTTCGAATGGGAATAAAAATTCGTTAAATAATACCATACCTAAATTTTTAACTAACCCAATTTGAGATGTACCAGCTTGAACTAATTGTAAATGTTCAGCACCTTTTAATGCACCAACCATTACAAATAATAACATGCCACCTACAACACCTGCTATAATGCGACTAATAATGTGTTTACGAGGTTCGGTATCTGCATTTAAATTCATGAGCATGATAATAAATAAAAATAATACCATAATTGCTCCTGCGTAAACAACAATATGTACTACTGCCAAAAACTGAGCATTTAATAATAAGTAATGTCCTGCAATACAAAAAAATGTAAGTACTAAATACAATACTGAATTTACGGGGCTACGAGTAAAAACTACCATTAATGCAAACATTATTGCCATTAATGATAATATTCCAAAAAGCCATTGTGTGATTGATAATCCTAACATATACTAAATGATGAGTTTGTGAGTTGTTGAATGAGTTAATTAATGATGATTTCCTTTATTTAATTTATTGGCGTCAAATAATTCGTTATGTTTTAATCCTTTAATTTTTTTAAATTCTAAAACAGCTGCAGTTTGACGTTTTGTTACATCAATTCTTGCATCAATTTTTTCAACCAATTTATCTTTTCCAAATACAAAGTCTTTTCTTTCAAACATAGCATCTACTAATCTATCAGTTAAAAAGATTGCTTCTTTTGGGCAAGCCTCTTCGCATAAACCACAAAAAATACAACGCAACATATCAATTTCATAAGTTGCAGCATATTTTTCTTCGCGGTATAAATGTTCTTCTCCTTTTTTACGCTCTCCGCTTGTCATTGTAATTGCCTCTGCAGGACAAGCTACAGCGCACATTCCACAAGAAGTACAACGTTCTGCGCCATTTTCATCACGCTTTAAAACATGTTGTCCACGATAAACAGGAGCTATAGGACGCTTTTGTTCAGGATAATTAATAGTAGGTGATTTCTTAAACAAGTGGCTTGCTGTAATTACCATACCTTTTGCTATAGCAGGTAAATAAATGCGTTCGGCAAAGCTTTGTTCTTTTTTTGAAACTACTACTTTTCTGTTTGTTAATTGCATTTTTTAAATTTTTAAAATTTAATATTTCCTCTTAAATATTCTACTAAAACGGTAATTGCTAAGTTTAATAATGATAATGGTAATAAAGATTTCCATCCTAAGTTCATTAATTGATCGTAACGGAAACGTGGTAAAGTCCAACGAATCCACATAAATAAACAAATGAAACCAAATATTTTAGTAATTAATGCGCCAAAACCAATAATAGAAATCCAAACTGAACCATCTGCTAAACCTAATTTTGCATACAACTCATGTGCAAATGGAAAATTATAACCACCAAAATAAAGAGTGGCAATAACAGCAGATGAAATAAACATATTAATGTATTCTGCAAATAAGTATAAACCTAATTTCATTGATGAATACTCTGTGTGGTAACCACCCACTAATTCGGTTTCACATTCAGGTAAATCAAATGGAGCACGGTTAGTTTCTGCTAGAGCACAAATAAAGAAAATTAAAAAACCAAGAGGTTGCCAAACAATATTTGCTACACCAGCATCTTGCCCTTCAACAATTTCTTTTAAACTTAAAGAACCACCAGAAGAAATAATTAATGCTATTAATGCAATACCCATAGGTATTTCATAACTAATCATTTGAGACGAAGCACGCACAGCACCTAATAATGCAAATTTATTATTTGAAGACCAGCCTCCAATCATAATACCATAAACACCAATAGAAGCAACACCTAATAAATAAATTACACCAATATTAATATCAGTAATTTGCATATCGTAACTAGTACCGTTAATTATAACTGGCTTAGCCCAAGGCACCACAGTACTTGTAATTACCGCAGTAATCATAAATAAACTTGGACCTAAAATAAATAATGAACGATTAGAAACATTTGGAATAATTTCTTCTTTCATAAACATTTTAACTCCATCTGCTAATGGTTGTAAAATCCCCCCCCAACCTGCGCGGCTAGGTCCTTTACGATCTTGTAAAAATGCGGCAAATTTTCTTTCCCATAAAGTTGCATAAGCAGCAGCTCCCAAACATAATAGGAAAACCCCTGCACACATTATTGCTTTGTATATTATAAATGCTGTCATAGTTTTTAATTAGTCAATTAGGCTATTCGCCAATTAGTCAATTTTTATTTTTTAATCAATTTAATTTTTTTTCATTATCACTTTGTCACATTAACTAATTGTCACATTATTTAAGGTCTCTTATTAATATCCATAAATCCAAGTGCTTTTTGTTGTTTCATCACTTGTACTTTTAATTCATTTAAAT
>CALMMX010000331.1 GCA_937868545.1 uncultured Bacteroidota bacterium | reverse complement strand
TTTGTTTATGACTTTTAGCTTTAAAATCGATAGTTTTGTTTGTAGTAGTTGTATAGCAAAAGTTACAATATCTGTTGCAACTTCTTGTTTTGTTTTTAACTCAAAATTAGTGATTTTATTGTGTTTGTCAATAATTGTTATTTTATTAGTATCCACTCCAAATCCAGCACCTTTTTCAGTGGCAGAATTGGCTACAATAAAGTCTAGATTTTTTTTAACAATTTTTTCTTTTGCGTATTCTATAACGTTGTTTGTTTCTAAGGCAAAACCCACTAAAATTTGTTTAGTTTTTTGTTTTCCCAAAGTTTCTAAAACATCAACGGTTTTTGTAAGTTCTAAATTTAATTCAGAATCTTTCTTTTTTATTTTTGTATCTGAAATTGTAGTTGGTTTATAATCTGCTACTGCTGCTGATAATACTGCAATATCACAGTTAGAAAATGCTTTTGTGCATTCTGTTAGCATATCATTTGCACTTTCAATAGAAATAGTTTTTACGTTTTTTTGAATTGCTTTTTGATTTGATGGACCTAAAACTAACGTGACATCGGCACCTTGTTTAGCAAATTCTTCGGCAATGGCAACTCCCATTTTTCCAGACGAACGGTTGCCTATAAATCTTACTGGGTCAATTGCTTCATAGGTTGGTCCTGCATTTACTAAAACGTGTTTTCCTAACAATGGAAGTTTATTTCTTAAATCAGATTTAATAAAATCCAAAATAAATTCAGGTTCAGCCATTCGGCCTTCACCAATTAAACCACTTGCAAGTTCACCAAATTGGGCATTTATAATTATATTATTAAAACTTTTGAGGGTTTCAATGTTTTTTAATGTTGTTGGATGTTGATACATGTCTAAATCCATAGCAGGAGCAAGGTAAACTTTGCTTCTGGCAGACAAATAACAAGCAGTAAGCATATTGTCGCAGATACCAGTTGCAAATTTCGCTAATGTATTAGCTGTTAAAGGTGCCACAATAAATAAATCGGCCCATTCTGCTAATGCAACATGGTTATTCCAATTATTATTAGAATCAAAAAAATCTATTATAACTTCATTTTTACTTAACACAGATAAGGTTTTTGCTGTAACAAATTCTTCGGCAGCTTTAGTCATTACAACTTTAACTTCTGCTCCTTCTTTAATAAAAAGTCTAACAAGGTTTGCACATTTATAAGATGCAATGCCGCCAGTTATTCCTAATAAAATATGCTTACCTTTTAACATAATTGAATGTATAAATGTAATGAATTTTTAAAGATAGAAATATTATAGGTCTTGAATTATTTAATATTGTATTTGTTTAACAAAAAAAGGAGTTCATTTATTTTTGAACTCCTTTTAGTTTTCATTACAAAATTTCTATTGTTTAATCATTTTCTTAAACAATTCTTTATCATTCAATTTAATTTTGATTAAATATGTACCATTACTTAAATTTAAAGATGTAGCATCAATGGTTTTATTATAAACACCAGCGCTTTCTTTAGTTTGGTAGTTTATTATTTCCTTGCCTTGTGCATCAAAAATTGAAAGGTTAACATTTGTATCATATGTTAAATTAAGTGATACTGAAAACGTATTGTTAAATGGATTAGGGAAAATTGTAATTGCATTACTGTCTTTAAATTCTTTTACACTAACATCATTTACTACTTTTTGTCCATTGGTACTAATTATAGCGCTTTGCAATCCAGCACCATTTTCAGATTTCACATTAAAATAGTAAGTTGTACCTAAGGTTAATGTTAAACCATGAGCAGTAGCAATTGTATCACCCCAATTACTTGTCCAATTTAATACATCTGTAAGTCCAGCTGCTGTTCCAATTGAGTACCAATAATTAGCTATAGCTGAATTTGGGTCTTTTGAAGATGACCAATTAGCAGAAAGTGAATCGGTAAGTGCAACAAAATTTATATCAGCCGCTTTTCCATCATTAATAGAAGTAATATTACTTGGATTTGTCCAATCCACATTAATATTTTCATAATCAATAGTTGATAAATTACCAGCAAAATCGTTTACAATTGATTTTACTTTACCTGCAAATAACAAAGGTGTAGTATTTTGATATCTTAAATCGTTTGCTAAACCAGTACCTACAGAAACAGTTACTGAAGTTGTAGGGCGTGAGCGATAAACTTTAATTTCATCTAAACTCCAAATACAATTTCCACTTCTAAATGAAATATAATCACCTATTGTGTGAGGTGAAGTGTCTGTCCAAGTGGCAATTTTATTAATGTCTTGGTAAACATCAATTTTACCGGTTGTTCTATCAAAAATAACTTTATAATCATACCATGCACTTGGAACTATTGTGCAAGTTTGAGTTACTTTTAAATTAAATACATTATTAACTGTTTTATAAATTTCAACTGTTGCAGTATTAGTTGTAACAGATGTTCCTAAACGGAAGTAAACAAAATAGGAATTGTAACGGTTTGATGAATCGGGTCTATCAATAAAGAAATGGAATCCTGCTCTTCTATTTGTTCCTGAACCTCCAATTTTTCCTTTAAAGTTATATAAATAACGGTTTGATAAGGTTTGAGTTAATGCAGCATAGATGTTTGTGTTTGACGCATCTGTGCTAACTTCATCTGTTTGTTCTAATGCACTTCCTGTAACACCCCAAGTTCCAGTTTTTTGCGTCCACTCTGGATGAATTGCTGAATCAAAATTATCTGAGAAGAAGCCGTGGGTGTAATTTGCACGCCATTCTGTTCCGTTAAAATCAATTACTTGGTAAAAACTTTTTTCTAAACCTGAGCCACCTAAATCGGCATCAGTAAAGCTTGCAGTAAAATTAGCAGTTTTCCAAGCGCCAACTGTGCTAATTGATGTTGTTGGAACAATACCATCAGAGGTACTAGTTGCTACAGCGTTAGTTGTATATGTTGCCGCCCAGCCTGGTTTAGTTGTGGCGCAATCTGATCTAAATTCGAAAAGTAATGAAGAGCCAGTAGAATTAATACTGCCAGGAGAAACTGTGCTAGTGTATTTGCCAATTAGAGCTGCACTTGTAGAGTTTCCATCATAAATAAATAAATAATCATAAGCATTTTCTAAATTAAAAGATGTAAAGTTCATACTGATAGAAGTTGCTCCTGAAGGTTGAAATAACCAAAGTTTTCTTTCATCATTTGAATAATCAGAACCAGAACCACCACTATCATAAAAATTACCAGCGGTAGAAGTTATAGTTGTTGTAACTGGTGTGTTATTGATTAGTTTATAAAATCTTTCCCAATTCCAAAGAGGGCCTGGGTCGTTATGAGTTTGAGCTGGATACATTTGGTGACCTTTAATTTTCACGCAACTTCCTTGTTCGCAAGTAGATGAGCTTCCACTACAACCTGCTCCATAATAACATCTTAAAGGATTAATTGAATTGCTTGTGCACATATCTCTTGTAAGATCTGCACTAGATGTATACATTGCTGTAGTAAACCATGATGCCGTACTAATATAACCTTCATGTTCAGTACCTAATGTGTATGGATTTGCCGAAGCAGCATGCCAAGCTTTATTGCTTTCTAATACCATTTGTGTGCATTGACCATCAGAACTACGAATAACATAATGTGCTGATGCACTAGCACTACAGTTTTTAAACCAAGAAATACATCCTGCATAAGAACCTTGAACAAAATGAATTGCAACAGCTGTAATTGCCACACCACTTCTTGAACTAAAATTACATGTTGTTGGATTCCATAAAGCAGGAGGATAGTCGGTTGAAGCCACTGCTAACCCCGCACCAGAAGAACGATAAGTTGCACCAGTTGCGCTAGTAATTGTGTTTCCAATTGACACATTATTTGAACTTAAAACTTGATAGTTTGTACCAAAAATTTGTTGTAAATCGATAGAGTAATCAGGGAAACCATAAAAATCTTGAAACTCGCCTTTAGACATGAACCAATATAATTGATATAAGTGTGCATTTAAAGCAAAGTCATTTTGTAAATCACTTGTTAACGGAAGTTCACTAAGTTTTATGAATATGTTTTTGTAATCAGAAATAGTATTTCCGTAAACATTATCTTGAACTTGTAATTGAGCAATTGCCTTTGCATAAGCTAATATACTTTTTTCAGGGTTTGTTTTTATTTCTTCGGCTGAGTAACCTGATAGATTTGATACAGTATATAAATTATTTCTAAAATAAGATTTGCCATCTTCTGTTAAACCCATTACGCTGTATGCTTTTGGATATCCAATGCAACTTGGTTCTTCAGCATCAGTTAAATGTGTAAATCGAGTTTGCGAAAATGCAATAGATTCTAAAATACCTTTTGGAACTGATGGATTTAATAAATAAGCTTTACGGAAAGAGGATTCATAAGGATTATTTACTAATAAATCGTGTATTGGATTTGCTTTAATAGTAAACGAGTAAAATCCAATAATTAATAATAAAATTTTTTTCATATTGATTTAGTTATATAAGACCAACCAATTTAGGACTTATTTTATATTCAAAAAAAAATACTTATTACTAAAATAGTTTAGTTTAGGAGTTTTTGTCAATAAAGTGATATATTTTATGGATGTAGGATTAATTACAGAAAAAAACAAATTGGAAAATGGAATTAATTAGGCTTGTAGTAATAACTCATTAAGGATACTTTCCGTATTACTTTTTAATTGATGCATATCGCCTTGCTCAATGATTTCTCCTTTTTTCATTATAATAATAGAGTCGGCATGTTGTATGGTAGACAAGCGATGAGCAATAATAATGGAGGTTCTATTTTTTGCAAGTTCAATAGAGGCTTTTTGTATTAATTTTTCAGTTTCAATATCAATAGAAGAAGTTGCTTCATCTAAAACAAAAATGGGTGGATTATAAATATAAGCTCTTACAAATGCAACCAATTGCCTTTGTCCGGCAGAAAGTGATGCACCTCTTTCATTTACTTGATAGTCATAGTTATTAGGCAGGTCCATTATAAATTCATGAATACCTATTTTTTTTGCAGCTTCAATAACTTGATTTTTACTAATAGTTTGGTTATGAAGTGTAATGTTGTTAAGAATGGTGTCATTAAAAAGAAAAACATCTTGCAATACAACTCCTACTGAAGTTCGGAGTTCATCTAATTTGTAATTTTTAATATCAATATTATCAATTAGAATGTTGCCTTTATTAATTTCGTAAAAACGGCTAATTAAATTAATGATACTTGATTTACCAGCTCCAGTAGCACCAATGATAGCAATTGTTTTTCCACTTTCAATTTTAAAAGAAACATTTTTTAAAACATAATCTTCTCCCGTATAGGCAAACCAAACGTTTTTAAATTCAATTTCTCCTTTTAAGTTTTTTGTATGTTCAGTACCTTTATCTTCAATAATTTCATTCGTATCAATAATTTTAAAAACCCTATCTGCTGCTACAACTCCCATTTGCAAGGTGTTTAAACGATCTGCTAATAAACGAATGGGTCTAAATACCATGTTTATCATCATAATAAAAAATGTTATATCACCTAGTTTAATATTGTAAGCGTTGGATTTTACACCTGCAAACCAAATTAATAGGGCAATAGAAATGGCTGATAAAATTTCAACAACAGGAAAGAAAACAGAGTAATACCATATGGATTTGATATTTGCTTTTTTATGTTTTTCATTAATGTCTTTAAATTTTTCGAATTCAATATTTTCTCTGTTAAATAGTTGAATAATACGCATGCCAGTAATATGCTCATTTGTAAAGGCATTTAAAGAGGCAACTGCATTTCTTACTTCGGTAAATGATTTTTTGATTCCATTTTTAAATAAATTAGTTGCAATAAATAAAAGTGGAATTGTACTTAACGAAACCAATGCAATGGCCCAATTATTATAAAACATGGCACATATAAAAATAACCAGCATTAAAAAATCTCCACAAATAACTATAAATCCTTGGGTAAATACATCGCTTAAACTTTCAATATCTGAAACAGCTCTGGTAACAAGCGTTCCAACAGGAGTATTATCAAAATAGGTGTTTTTTAATTTTAAAATATGATTAAAAACTTCTTTACGTAAATCTTTTACAATGTTTTGCCCCAATAAGTTGGTGATATTAATATTAATGAATTGCAATACAGCTTCTATAATTAAAACTCCTAATAAAATAAGCCCCATTTGATTGATGAAACTTAGTTTTTCAATTTCTGGTAAATAATTGGTATCACTAGCATTTTGAGCACCAACCACATTTAACATTTTATTTATTAAGATAGGCCTTACAATAGATAAAAATGAAAGCGTTATTGTAATTGCTAATGCACCAATAAACGTTTTTTTATAAGGTTTACTATACGCTAGTAATCGCTTTAACAAACCAATATTTATTTTTTTAGTTTTAGTATTATTGGTTGTCATTTATAAAGATGTGATTTGGATAAGATATATGCGCAAGGTACAAGGCATGAGCATTTACAGACATGCCAGCGTCTGATCGGTTTTTGTTTCCAATAATAGTTTTAAAATCTTCGAAAGAAATTTTTTCTTTTCCAACTTCCAATAAAGTGCCAACTATCGAACGTACCATATTTCTTAAGAAGCGATTTGCGGTAATTTTAAAAATGTATTCATGTTCATTTACTTTAATCCATTGAGCAAAAGAAACAGTGCAATTGTTTGTTTTGGTTTGCGTATTCACTTTACTAAAGCTTGTAAAATCTGTAACACTAAGCATATAATTAGCGGCTTGATTCATTAATTCAAAATTAATATGTCCGTAAACAAATAAAGAGGACTGTACTAAAAATGGATTTTTATACGTATGAATTAGGTATTCGTAAGTTCTGGTTTCTGCATCAAACCTAGCGTTTGCAGTATCAGTAACATGAAAAATGTTTTTTATGACTATTTCAAAAGGTAAAATTTTATTGAGTTTGTAGATGTAGTTTGTGTTGGCAAGGTGCAAGTCTAGCTTTAAGCAATCAAAATGAGCATAATAATCTTTTGCACTTACCCCTGCATCGGTTCTACCACATCCAACAATTTCAATAGCCTCATTAAAAATAATACTCATTTTTTCTTGCAAAATGTGTTGAATAGTATTTTTAGTATTTTCTTGCACTTGCCAACCATTGTAGTTGACGCCATTATAAGCAAGTTGAATAAAATAACGAGGCATCCGCCAAAGATAGCAATTTATTTATTTCAAAATAAGTGGGTTGTTGGTTATAATGCCATCAACTCCTCTTTTTGCTAATTTTTTCGCCTTTTTAGGTTTGTTAACTGTCCATACATATACTGTTTTTCCTAGTGCATGAACTTTTTTGATAAGTCGTTTAGAGCAAAATTTGTAGTAAACATTTACACCTTCCCAATTTTTAAAATCGTCTTTATTAAAATGTTTGTCGTAATTAAAACTTACTAAGGGTAGTTTAAACACAATTAATTTTTGTAAATGAATATTGCTATCAGCCTTTGCTACGTTTAAGAGGGCTTTTTTATCAAAGGAATGAATGGTACTAATCCAATTTTCGGCATGGTATTTTTTAATTAAATCAACAATGTGTTTTTCAATGTTTGGATAGTAATCATTCCCTTTTTTAATTTCAATCAATAGCTTGCTTCTCCCATTAATTTTAATAATTGCCTCTTCTAAAGTTGGAGGATAGGGATTTTGAAATGTGTGATCTTTGTGTTTTATTTTAAATGAGATATATTCTTTATAGGTTAAATCTTTTATTAAACCTTTTCCAAAAGTTGTTCTATCAATTGATAAATCATGCATTAAAACTAAAACACTGTCTTTGGTTTGATGTACATCAGTTTCAATAATTGTTGCGCCTTGTTCTATGGCAGTTTCAAAAGCGGGTAATGTGTTTTCAGGGTCATAGGCACTAGCGCCTCTGTGAGCAATAATTATTGGTGTTTGTGAACTAATAGTAGTATGCACAATAGTAAATAATAGTATAATTATGTTTTTCATTATTATTCTTGCGTTTCTATTAATCCTTGTTTTTGGCGTTTACCATAATCTAAAATTAAGAAGTAATACATTAAAACTCCAAACGCATACATGGCAGAGGTTATTAAAAATATATTTACAAATTCATATTTTTGGCTAAACATTATTTTTACAAAGTATCCGCTAATAACCCAACTACCACTCCAAATGGCAGCTGTTAGAGCGCTTGTAATTTCTTGATTTTTTTTGCCAACGTAATTCATTACTAATTCGGATGTCATGGGGCCTGCCATATTCATAAGTGGTTGGCGTAATAAATAGCACACAATGGCAATGTATAATGCAATACTGTATTGGCTGTATAATTGAGTAGTAGCTAATGCCACCAAAGAAATAACAGCCAGTGATTGTGTGGTAGGAATGGCAATTTTATAACCAATATTTCTTTTTATACTTGGTACTTTTAAAGCGCCCCAAACTACTAGTACTGCTGCGATGGCACTAACAAACGAAAAATCGCCTTTGCCAAAATGATGTACTTTATCAAAAAATAAACTGATAAATGGAATGGTTAAACCTGCCCCAGTTGCAATAATCAAGGTTGGTATTAATCCTTTTATAATTAAAAACCAATCTGCTTTATGTAATTTTTTTTGTTTAGGGTTTTCTCTTTTATCATCAATAATTTCCACCAATTTTACTTTTGTCATAAAATAGATGCCACCAAAACCAAGTATAGAAAAAATAATTAAGATACATTCTTCATTAAAAAATGTAGGATTAATTTTATCTAGTATTGAAATTAGCACCCCGCTAATGATACCCGCAAAACTCCATGTACTGTAGCTTAATGCAATGCCAGCTGTATGTTCCTGATTTGGCGAATTCCTTAAAATATAAGGAGTAATAGGGATTTGCATAAGTGTAAATGAGGCGCCCCATAATAGTAGAGAAGCATATATAAGTGATGTTAACTTAAACGAAATAAATATGATGGTGGTTAGTCCAAACAAGGGAACAAGTATAGCCGATAGATAAAAAAAAGGTTTTAAAACTTTTCCTTTAATTAAATTGCCAACTGGCAATGCTAAAATAAATACGCCTAAAAATCTAACGGTAATAAATAAAGCAATTTCTTCATTGTTATAGCCTTTTCTATCAAGGTAAAGCGGTAGTATAAGCATGAAAGTACAATTAACTAATTGTACAAAAAACTCTGCAATAATTACATTTAGTATTGCAGGACTTAAATTTTTATATTCTTTTAAAAACGAAAACATACTAGGTATTTTCAATAATAATATTAATGTATGCTTTTATTTTATCTAAATCATGGGGTTCAAAGGTTTCAAAATCTCCTTGATTATTGAACCATGTTAATTGTCGTTTTGCGTAGCGCCTACTATTTTGTTTAATTAAATCTGTTGCTTCTTTTAGTGTTAACGTATTTTCGAAGTACTGAAATATTTCTTTGTATCCAACCGTATTTAGTGCATTTAAATGTTTATATGGAATAAGTGATTTTACTTCTTCTACTAATCCATTTTCTATCATTATATCAACACGTTTGTTTATTCTGTCATATAATTTCTCTCGTGAGGTATTAATCAATATTGGAATTGAATTAAATGGGCGCTGTTTTTTTTGTTTTGTTCTACTTTCTGAAAATAATTTATTTGTATGCATGCAGTATTCTAATGCACGCATGATGCGTTGTGGGTTATTAATATCAACTTCTGCAAAGTAGTTTGGGTCGCGAAGTTTTAATTCTTCTTGTAAAAAAGTGATGCCAAGTTCATTGTATTTAGTAGTTAAAAAATCTCTTATACTTGTCGGGATTTCTTCAAATTCATCTAACCCATTTATTATTGCATTTATATAAAGCCCAGAACCACCAACTAAAATAAGAGTTTGATGTTTGGTAAATAAATTTTCTAATAAAGCAATGGCTTCTTTTTCATATTCACCAATGTTATATATTTCTTCAATACTTTTGTTATCAATAAAATAATGCATTACACCTTGCATTTCATCAACACTTGGTTTGGCTGTACCAATTGTCATTTCCTTAAAAAACTGACGTGAATCAGCAGATAAAACAGGGCAATTATAATCCTTTGCTAGTTGAATAGCTAAGGCTGTTTTACCAACTGCTGTTGGGCCTGCAATGATTATGAGATGCTTTGTAATAGTATGTCTTAAAAATAAAATGTAAAGATAATGGGTTTTTTAAGACTAAGAAGAAAAGTATATTATCCTTTCACTCTATTTTGTTCAGTTTCAGAACCCGAGCCAGAATGTTTTGGTTTAGTATTTAGATTTTTACCAAAACGGTAAGAAAATGATACTACAACAACTCTTGTATCTCTTGGTCCATACCAATTTGCATCTGTTAAATATAAATTATTGATTTGCCCTCTTATTTTATCCGAATGTAAAATATCTCTAAAACTAAATTTTAAATTACCCATGTCTTTTAAAAATTTCTTTTGTAATCCAGCGGTAAAATGACCAAAATCGCCAAAAGAGAATTGAGAATCTATAAAATTGGTTATGTACTCACCACTTAATTCTGCACTCCAGCCTTTTTTAAATTGAAAATTATTATTCACATTAATGTACCAATATGTTCCGCTTGAATTTAAAGTTTCGGTATATAATTTGCTTTTATATTCAGAGTATACAGCTTCAGAATAAATAGTAGTTGTTAACCATTTTGACACAGGTATTGAAGATTCTATTGCTAAATTATATAGCACACTTGAGCCAATATTTCCTGGTCTACTATAATAAATGCCATTGTTAATTTCTATAGTTTCTTGAATATTATCTTGGCTATTACTATAAGAAAAAGTTGTTGTAAACAATTGTTTAAAGCTATATGCTAGAGATAAATTATGGGCAAATGTTGGTTTTAGATAGGGGTTTCCTTCATAGTAAGTGTACTTATCTAATGGACTACTGAAGGGATTTAAATCTTTATAAAAAGGTCGGCTTACTCTTTTACCATAAGATAAAACTAAATTGTGATTTGATGCTGTATCTAGTTGATAGGAAATATAAGCCGTAGGAAAAAGATTATTATAATTTCTTGTAAATGAAGATGATGATTTAATTGGGTTTCCTAATTGATTGCCATTATAGGTAGTAGTTTCAAACCTAAGCCCTGATTGAAAAGACAAACGTTTGTATGATTTAGAAAAATTTAAATACGCAGCATTTATCATTTCATTGTATTTAAAATGATTACTTAAATTAAAATTATCTAGAGTTATATTATTTTGTGTGATAGTATAAATGGCATCGTTATCTGTTTGTGTATAACTCGTTTTAAGCCCTGTTTCAAATTTAGCATCGTTTTTTAATGGGTTAGTATAATCCGCTTTAAAAGCATAAATGGTAATGTTTGAAGGAAGATTGCCGTGTTGTAAATCGCTATAAGTAGAAGTGCCATCAGGTTGGAGTACATCATTTTTATACGATTGAAAAAGTTTTGTTTCATACGCTACATAATCAGCATCAATCGTTAATTGTTTTCCAATGGAGTCAAATTGATGTCTCAAATTCAAATTTAATGCACCATTTTTAAACGCATCATTTTCTTTGTTGTCAGCAATGATTTTGCTATTTAAAGAATTATCAGCATTTAAAAATTCAGCATAATTATATCTTGAATCTTTTGATACATTGCTTAATCCTTTTGTGGTTATCCCTAACGTTGTTTTGTTTGAAAGATAGTAGTCAAGACCCAAACGCAAGTTATACGATTCATTTGCCGATTTGATATAAGTGTTTTGTGTGAAAATAGATTTAGTTGTAAGATCTTCATTTTTGTATCTTCTATTAATTGTTAAATCATGATAACTATTATTATTGCCATAACTAAAGTTTGAGAAAAGAGTTATTTTTTTGTTACTATAATTTAAAGTTACGCCATCATTTGAGCGAGCGTATCTGCCTTGTCCATAACTCAAACTCAAATTGCCATTAATACCTTTTAACTTGTTCTTTTTTGTTTTAATGTTTATTATTCCTGCATTACCAGATGCATCATATTGTGCAGGAGGATTAGTCATTAATTCAATTTTATTAATTGAACTTGCTGGTATTGATTTAAGATAACTCTCTAATTCGTTTCCTGTTAAATAAGTTGGTTTATCATCAATTAAAATAATCACTCCTGATTTACCTTTTAATTTAATAGTTCCATTTTCTGTTACCATCACTCCTGGCGATTTCGCTAATACATCCAGAGCATTGCTGCCAGCATTTGAGATTAAAGCATCTGGGTTAACAATGGTTCTATCTATTTTACGTTCTATAAAAGGTACTTTTGAGCTTATGCTTACTTCAGATAATTGCACATTTTTCATTTTACTCAACGTAATGTTTGGTAATTTGATTTCGGATTTAATAGAATCAATTAAAATGACATCAGAAAAATAATTTTGAAAACCAATATTCGTAACAAAAATTTTTAAACTGTCAGATTTAAAATCACTGAACTCAAATTTCCCATCATTATCAGTAAATGTGGTTTTTACAAGTGCTGAATTTTTGTATTTAATTAATGATACTATAACGCCATCTATGGGTTTGTTAATAGAATCAACTATTTGCCCACTAATCTTTAAATTTGTTTGGGATTGCATTCGAATGCATACTAAGAAAAATATAAAATAATAGAATTTAAATTTTGACATACAATGAAATTTTAGACAATGTAATAGAGCAAAATGATAGTAAAACTACCTTTTATCATAAATTCACTTATTTTTTTATTAACGGGTAATATCTATTATAAAAGGTATTAATTCAAATGACTAGAAGTCAAATTTTATTGTAGTATCAGGATTGGTTACTTTACTACTTTTTTTTACGCCATTTATTTCGCAATGTAGTATGTTCATTTCCTGAGGCAAAAAGTCGTATAAAAGTTTGGTGTCAACATTAATTTTTTTTGGTGTTTGTAATTTATTTATTTCTAAATAAACCCAAATAGCAGCTTCTTCTTTTTCGTAGCCAATGTAATGTAATTTTTGTTTTTGCGAATTAATAGTAAAATGGAGGCGCTTATTAATATATCTATAAATTGCTGAATCGCATTCTGCTTTGTTTCTTGGATTTAAAAGATCAACTTTTTGTTTGTTCGTTTTCTTTAAAGCGTCTTCTAAATCGTTTGTAAACAGTTTAACACTAATTTCTAAAGCTTGTTCTTTTGCTTTATAGTTTGCGTCGATTACGCTAAGGTAAAAAGGATGCTTGTATTTATTAAATGAACTGCATAAAAGTAGACCCAAAAACAGAAATGCGAATTTTACCGCTAATGTATTTTTAGGTTTTTTTTTAATAAAGTAGTTTAAATTTAACATACACAAAAATAGCAATTTTTAATGAACGAGTTTTACCTATGGTTTAGTACAGGTTTTTTTCTTTTTTTAGATTGGGAAGGATATGACCATATACTTTATGTTATGCTATTAAGTGTAATGTTTACCTATAAAGAGTGGAAAAAGACTCTTATATTAATTACAGCTTTTACCATTGGGCATTCCTTAACTTTGGCAGCAAGTGTATTACATTTATTAAAAGTAAATCAACAATTAATTGAGTTGCTCATACCTCTTACCATTATTGTTACAGCAATAAGTGTTTTTGTAAAACGTAATTCATTTAAAAAAGTAGTTAAACTAAATTATTTATTGGCGCTATTTTTTGGTTTTATTCATGGCATGGGCTTTTCCTATCTTTTAAAATCAATGCTTGGTAAAGAAGAAAGTATAGTTTTTCCGCTATTTGCGTTTAATACTGGTATTGAAATAGGGCAATTAATTATTGTGTGTTTTATGCTTTTATTCTCTATTTTTTTAATTAAATTTATCAAAATTAATAATAAATACTGGGTGCTTTTTGTAGTTAGTATTGTTTTAGTAATTGCTTGTAAATTATTTATTGACCGTTTTATAAATTTTTATTTATGATAAAATATTCTGCATTTATTGCATCTATTTGTTTAACTTCTTTTGTTGGTATTTCTCAAAATACTAAAAATAATCCTACTTCAAATCACGGGAATAAATTTGAACAATTAGGTGGTATATTACCTACTCCAAATGAATACAGAACTGCCTCAGGCGCACCTGGTAATAAATACTGGCAACAAAGAGCTGATTATAATATTGATGCAACTTTGAATGAAAAAGAGTTAATGTTATATGGTAATGAAACAATTACTTACATTAATAATTCGCCAGATAAATTAAGTTACCTATGGTTGCAGTTAGATGAAAATATACATCAACCAAATGCAGATAATAATTTTTTTGATAACAATAAAGTTTCGCAACCTTTTGAAGAATCTGCTATTAAAAGCATTGATGTAAAGGAAAAATTAAAAGGTATGGGAATGCAAATTTTATCTGTAACAGATGAACTTGGTAAGCCTTTAAAATTCACTATCAATCAAACAATGATGAGAGTTGATTTGCCAAATGCATTAAATACTAAAGCAAAAATTAAGTTTAAAGTAAAATGGCAGTTTAAAATCACTAATCGTTTAGAGATTGGTGGAAGAGGAGGGTACGAATATTTTCCAGAGGATGGTAACTATTCATTTGTAATGTCGCAGTGGTATCCAAGAATGTGTGTTTATAGCGATTTTCAAGGATGGCAAAACAAACAGTTTACTGGTAGGGGCGAATTTGCATTAGTATTTGGAAATTTTAATGTGAAAATGACAGTGCCATCTGATCACATTGTATGTGCTACAGGTGAGTGTAAAAATTATGCTCAGGTTTTAAGTCCAGAGCAAATGCAACGTTATACAAAGGCTTCTTCAAACTATAATGATGTTACAGAAATTATAACATTAGATGAATGTACTAAAGCAGAAAAAACTAAATCGGCTGCAACTAAAACATTTGTGTTTAAGGCGGATAGTGTAAGAGATTTTGCATGGGGCTCTTCACGTAAATTTATGTGGGATGCAATGCCTATTAAACAAGCCAATAAAAAGGTTATGTGTATGAGTTTTTATACAAAAGAATCTTACGGATTGTACAGAAAATATTCAACTAAAACAGTTGCACACACTATTAAAACATATTCGAAATATACCATTGATTATACCTACCCAGTTGCTCAAAGTGTTGAAGCTGCTCAAGGTATGGAATACCCAATGATATGTTTTAATTTTGGTAGAACTGAAAAAGATGGAACTTATACAGAAGGTACTAAACTTGGTATGTTAGGAGTTATTATACATGAAGTGGGGCATAATTTCTTTCCAATGATAATTAATAGTGATGAGCGTCAATGGAGTTGGATGGATGAGGGCTTGAATACTTTTGTACAATATTTAACTGAGCAGGAGTTTGATAATAATTACCCATCTAATAGAGGTCCTGCTTATAAAATGGTGGACTATATGAGACTTCCTAAAGAGCAGTTAGAACCAATCATGACTAATAGTGAAAATATTATGCAGTTTGGACCAAATGCTTATGGTAAACCATGTACAGCTTTAAATATTTTGCGAGAAACAGTAATGGGAAGAGAACTTTTTGATTTTGCATTTAAACAATACTGTTCTCGTTGGGCTTTTAAACATCCCGAACCTGCCGATTTTTTTAGAAGTATGGAAGATGCTAGTGCAGTTGATTTAGATTGGTTTTGGAGAGCATGGTTTTTTGACATCGAGCCTGTAGATGTTTCAATTGATTCGGTGAAGGCATATACGTTCATTAATAATAGCCAAGTGCCAGTTAAATTAGATACAGTGCGCATTTACCCTAAAGCAAAGGATTTTGAATATATCTCTAAAATTAGAAATAGAGAGGCTGGTATAAAATTTTTAGTAGATGTGGATACTACAATGAGAGATTTTTATTACCACTATAAGCCAGAAGTGAAAACAACTGTTGAGAAAAAACCAATTAATAGATATGAAAATTTTGAGGCTGTTAGTGATTCTGCTTACCAAAGTATAAAAGACAAATTTGTGTATGAGTTGTATTTCACAAATAAAGGAGGTTGTGTTACACCCCTTATTATTCAATGGAATTTTAAAGATGGTACTTCTGAAGTAGATCGCATTAACGCATATATATGGCGTAAAAACGAAAAAAATGTTGTAAAAACATTTGCTAAAAATAAAGTGGTGGCTTCTGTATTAATTGATCCATATAAAGAAACTGCTGATATTGATGAAAAAAATAATACTTGGAATGTAAAAGAATCTCCAAGTAGATTTGATGTTTTTAAATGGAGAGCAGTTGGGCGTGGACAAAGTACAGGCGGAAACCCTATGCAACAGCAAAAAGGTAAGTAAGATAAAATTTAATGCAACTATTAAAAATCAGGTTTTATTGAGGTTTATTGTCACGCTGAGCGGAGTCGAAGCGAATTTGAATGAGGGTAACACAGAAAAATAACAGCTTATAAATTACAATGTAATTTTATCTTTCAAATGCAACTATTAAAAATCAGGTTTTATCAATTAAAAAGGGATTTAGGCATCTTGTTTTTTCCTTTATTGGCATTACTTTCCTGCGTTTCATTTTTTGTATTTAGTAGTCAAAAACACATTGGAAATTATGTTCCAGTTGTAGTTTTTTATTTTTTTTATAACTTTCATAAAAACAGAAAGGATATTTCTTTCATTGAAAAGCATTTTATCAATCCAAAGCAACAATTAATTGTTGAATATCAATTGTTTTTATTGCCATTCTCTTTACCAAGTTTATTTACAAATTATTGGTATTGTTTTTTATTAATGCATCTTATTGTTTCTATTATTCCTATGTTGAAGGCAAGCAAAACGAAGTCATTAAAATTATTATTTTTGCCACGATTATTTGGTTCCGATTTTGTTTTTATTTCTGGTATTCGTCAAACTTTTATTTCGTTAATAATTCTAATAATTTTGTCATTAGCATTAAGTCCATTAAAATTATTCCCACTAGTAGCTTTGTTTTTGATTAATTCAGTTATTTATAGCTTTTATGAAAGTAACGAAAGTGTGCAGATATTGCAAAGTTCCAAATTATCACCAAAAAATTATTTAAATAAAGCATGTATGAATGGTGTAATTAAAATTAGTGCTCTCAATTTGCCTGTTTTAATTATTAATTCACTTTTTAATCCTGATATGATTTCCTTTAATTTATTTTTCATGGGATTTACTGCATTATCAATTATTACAGTTATTTCATTAAAATATTCTAATTACAGGTATAATTCTATTTCTAGTAATTTTCAAATTAAATTAATAATTATGAGCTTTGGTTTATTTATTCCGTATTTATTACCAATTGCCATACTGTTTTATTACCAAGCAAAGACAGATGCTTCAACTAATTTAAAAAAGTACTTAGATGATAGTAATTAATAATGTTACATTTTGTTATGAAAAACAAAATGTATTGGAGCACATAAAAATTGAGTTTGAAGAAAATTCAATACATGGAATTGTGGGATTAAACGGAAGTGGGAAAACTACATTTTTTAATTTGCTGTCGGGTTTTATTGAACCGGATGAGGGAACTATTAGCTTTAATGGTCAATCAATCAAAAAACAAGATATTGCTTACATTGATGTAGAATCTTTTTTTTATCCAAAGCTTACAGCTAAAGAGTTTTTATCTGTATTCCCAAAAAGTAATTCTAACTTTAAGGAAGATGAACTTGCCTTATTGTTTAATTTGCCTTTAGATGAATTCATCGAAAATTATTCTACAGGTATGAAAAAGAAATTACTTATTCTATCTCAGTTAAAGCAAGATAAGCAAATTTACATATTTGATGAGCCTTTTAACGGCTTGGATGTAGAATCTAATATGTCTTTGCAAATTATTATTGAATTATTAAATAAAAAGAATAAAACTGTTTTTATTTCTTCTCACATTATTGAGCCATTATACACTATTTGCCATAAAATTCATCATCTAAAAGATAAAACATTTGTAAAATCTTATTTACCTTGCGATTATAAATTAATAGAAAATGAAGTTTTTGGTCATTTTACAGAACAGTTAAAAAATAAATTAAGCCAATCTATATGATTAAAATAGTAATTTTTAGTATTTGTTTCTTTGTGTTTGGTCAATATTATGCTCAAAATAAAGTGTATACAAAGTACGATACTTTATTTGGAAGTAATACAGTTTATAGAGATTGGTGGAATGTATTGCATTATGATATCACCGTAACACCTAATTTTAAAACTAAGTCTATTAGAGGAATTCAAAAGCTAACATTTTCAGTTATTGAAGAAAGAGAAAATTATGAAATGCAAATAGATTTACAAGAGCCATTATTAATTGATAGCATATTTTTTGAAAATAAGAAAGTTTCTAAATGGAGAACATCAAAATATATGTACTTTATTAGTTTTGATAAATTATTGAAAGGCTCAATTAATGCACTTCTAATTTATTATCATGGTAAACCAAGGGAAGCTACTAATCCACCTTGGGATGGAGGTTGGGTTTGGAAAAAAGATTCATTGGGCAATCCTTGGATGAGCGTTGCTTGCCAAGGTGATGGAGCTAGTATTTGGTATCCTTGTAAAGATTTACAAAGTGAAGAACCTGATAATGGTGCAATGCTTTCTATTATTGTTCCTGATACACTTTATGGAATAGGTAATGGTAAATTAAAAAACATAACAAAATTCAATGATGGATCAACACAATATACTTGGGAAGTAATTAATACAATTAATTCATATGATATTGTGCCTTATATAGGAAAATATACTTGTTTGAAGGATTCGGTGGTTGGATTAAAAGGTACATTGTATACTGATTATTGGGTATTAAATTATCATGTAAACAAAGCTAAACAACATTTAAAATCAAACGTAGTAAAAACAATTGCATGTTTAGAAAATTGGTTTGGCCCATATCCATTTTATAATGATACATATAAAATAGTTGAATCACCGTATTTAGGTATGGAGCATCAAAGTAATATTGCTTATGGAAATAAATATATCAATGGTTATTTAGGAAGTGATTTGTCGGGAACAGGTTGGGGTTTAAAATGGGATTTTATTGTGGTTCATGAATCAGCCCATGAATGGTTTGGTAATAGTATTACTGCCAAAGATGTGGCTGATAATTGGATTCACGAAGGCTTTGCATCATATGCAGAGGTTTTGTTTACAGAATGTGGCTACGGTAAATTGGCTGGTGATAGTTACTGTCAGGGTGTTAGAAGAGGAATATTAAATGATGTACCAGTTATTGGTACTTATGATTTAAGGCAGGAAGGTAGCGGTGATATGTACAATAAAGGTAGTCAGGTTATTCATATGATTCGTCAATTAATTAATAATGACGAAACCTTTAGATTATTATTAAATAAACTATCAGAAAAGTTTTATCATAAAACAGTGAGTACTCAAGAATTTGAAGAATTTTTAATTGCAGAAACAAAATTGAATCTTAAACCTATTTTTGATCAGTATTTAAGAACCACAAAAGTTCCTATTTTAGAATATAAATTTAAAGGCAAAAATTTAATGTATCGTTATACCAATTGCAATGCCGATTTTACTATGCCTGTTAAGATTTCAGCTGGTCAAACTTATGAAGTAGTTCCAACTACAAAATGGCAAACCTTACTAGTAAAAAAGGCATTTAAAAGTATTGAGTTGGATAAAAATATGTATGTAAGATTGCAAAGAGCAAGGTAATTTCTGGCAATTATTTAATATACCAGTAAAATTTTAAAAAAATAAATTACATCCAAGCAGAAATAATTCCGCCCATTAAGCACATGGTTATTACCCAATAGCCAACATTAATTGCTACGTATTTAAAACTTCTACGTTCAAATAAGGCATTAATTGCAATAATTGGTAAAGAGGTCATAATACCTCCAATAAATCCATGCAAGGCACCGTGTTTAAAAGTTCTGTAGCTTGTGCCTAATAAATTCATAACACCTTGGTACAATGCTCCTGCTTCAGTTGAGGCGTCATTTATAGGTTGCATAAAAAATAATGAGGTTACATGAAATTGGTGAATAACCATAAATTGTAAGCCAAAAGCCAATATAAAACTAAATACAAGTGATAAACCAAAAATTAAAGCCATGTTAGCGCTTTTCATTTTTTCGTCGCTTAAACCACATTCTCTTTGCCAAACGCTACCAAATACTTTAGGATTATACCATACAAAACCCATTACCATTGGAATTAAGGCTGCTACTAAAACTGCTACAATATTAATGTTCATACTTTTTGTTTTTTCTATTGTTATTATTTATTTGATTTAAAATCTTAATTTTAAAGTACTAGGTAAATTGTTTTTTAAAACACCAAAATACAAGCCGTATCCTACTGCTAATCCTATTGTTCCGCCTATCAACGATTGTATACGTCTTTTGCTTCGCGATACCCTTTCATAGCCTAAAATATAGGCATCATGGTCAATGTAATTGGGATTGCTAATAGTGCTATGTTTAATTTTTACTTTTGTAATGCCACTTAATCCCATATAACCAAATGGAAAAATAGGTGCAAAAAATAAACCTAAGCCACCACTAGCAGCTCCTACAAGTCCAGAGCCTATTAGCGCTCCTCTTGCTTTAAATCCTTTACGTGCATCTCTTTCGCCATACATATAGTACTCCATTTCTTCACGAGTAAAATAATTCCCTTTTAATGTATCTTGTGTATAATAGTAATCCTTAAAACCACTCGCATATTTTACACAATAAATTTCATCGTATTCGTAATGTAGTTTTTCTGTCGGTTTTTGCGGATCGAATATGGTAACAGCACCAATAAGGGTATCAATTACTTTTTCCACAACCATATTACCATTCATAAGTAGTATGGTATCTTTTTGTTGAGCGTATGTTTTAGTAAACAGGCTTAGTAAACAAAAAACTAGTAATTTATTTTTAAACATATAGGTTTATTAATGCTAAAACAAGTTTAAGCATTTTTTATTTACTAGCAAAAAGGTAAATGAATAAATTAAATCTCTTCTTCTAAGAAAACGCGTTTAGCAGTTTTTATAGCTAATGCATTATATTTTTTTTCCATATAACTTAAAACCTTTTCTAAAACTAATTTACCTTGTTCATCAAGGTTATTAATGTCTTTAGCAAAAACCTCATTTAATGCGGTTTCTTTAATGTTTTTTATTTGTTTTGGAATATCACTAAAAGCAAGTTCAATTTTTCTTTCTTGAAATAAAATTTTAAACTCCTCAACTTTATTGTATATAATGGCTTTACAAGCTTTTACTTCTCCCTCACGTTTCAATAAATTTTCGTTAGCTTGTTTTTTTAATGATTCAATATCAATGTATGAAACATCAAAATTTGTAGTAATGTGTTTGTCAATATCATTTGGGATACCTAAATCAATAAGAACTTTTTTTGAAGTATCGTTACCAATTAAGTGCGTGTATATTTCTGAAGTAATAGTTGGTTCTTGCGCAGAGGTACAAGCTACTATAACGTCAAATCCTAATGCATAAGTGTTTAATTCTTCTAAGGTATGTGCTGATCCGCTTAATTGATCTGCTAATTTTTTAGCATTATCAAAACTGCGATTAAACACACTGAAATTTGCATACTGATGTTTTTTTAAATACTGTGCCATCAATACATTGGTTTCTCCTGCACCTACAAACATAATGCGTGCATTATTCTTAATGCCTAAATTTCTTAATTGGCGGTAAGCTAAAGAAACTATAGATACTGGATTTTTTGCTATATCAGTATCAGTATAAACTTGTTTAGCTGTTTCAATAGTATGTTTTATAGCTAAGCGAATTACATCACCTGTAGTGCCTACTAAATTGCAAAATTCATACGATTTTCTTACTTGTGTTATAATCTCTCTTTCACCAACAACTAACGAATCTAAAGAAGCAGAAACTTCAAATAAATGGGTAAGGGCTTGTTCATCTTCATAAACAGAAGTACAATCAATTAATAAATCTTTTTCTGCTACTGTTAAATTCGGATTTATAAAATTATATAAGTTGGATAGTAAGGTGTTTGTTATTTCGTTTTCAAGTACAATTAAAAATTCAATTCTATTGCAAGTACTTAAAAACATTAGCTCTTTAAAATTTAATTGATCTTTAAGCTGAGCTAATTTATTACTTTGGTTACTTTCATCTAAATGTAATTTTCCAATAAGATCTAGCGGTGCTAGTTTATGGGTAATACTAATAATTTTAAATGAGTTCATAGTGGTACAAATTTCGTTAATCATTCTGTGTTTTCTGTCATAGTATTGTCATAGAAAATTATTTATAACTAGTCTAAATAGTTAAAGTTTAATTGTAAAATAATGTATTTTTTTGTTACTTAGAAAAGTGATTTATTGAAGTATTTTAAATCCAATTCAAAAAAAGTATCCAAATCCTAATACAATTAGTTATTATGAAAATTTCAAATTTTGAAGAATATAAAGAACAGTACAGATTGTCGGTTGAGCAACCAGAAACTTTTTGGGCAGATATAGCTAAAGAATTTAAATGGAGAAGCCTATGGACAAAAACAGTGGAGTGGAATTTTACCGAGCCAAAAATTGAATGGTTTAAAGAGGGGAAATTAAATATTACCGAAAATTGTATTGATAGGCATTTACCTGAAAAAGCTAATGATGTGGCTTTTTATTTTGAGCCAAATGGACTAGATGATATTGGCAGAACTATTACCTATCAACAATTGCATGATGAAGTATGTAAGGTAGCAAATACACTAAAATCTTTTAATGTATTAAAAGGTGATAGAGTTTGCATTTACATGCCAATGATTCCTGAAGCTGTTTTTGCAATGCTAGCCTGCGCAAGAATTGGTGCTGTGCATTCGGTTGTTTTTGCTGGTTTTTCGGCATCTGCATTAGCTGGTAGAATACAAGATTGCGATTGCAAAGTTGTTTTAACAAGCGATGGTGCTTACCGTGGCGCTAAAGATATTCCAATTAAAAAGGTGGTTGATGAGGCTTTAGAAATTTGCCCTTGTGTAGAAAAAGTATTAGTGTATAAACATACCAATACTCATATAGAATTAACAGAAGACAGAGATTTAATTTGGCAAGATGTTGTTCCTAACGCTTCGGCTCAATGCGAAGCAGAAACTATGGATAGCGAAGATATTTTGTTTATCCTTTATACATCAGGTTCTACAGGTAAGCCAAAAGGAGTAGTGCATACCTGCGGTGGATACATGGTTTATACATGCTATACATTTCAAAATGTGTTTCAAATGGATTTAAGTAAAGGTTCGAAAGATATTTTTTGGTGTACTGCCGATGTGGGATGGATTACGGGGCATTCATACATTACCTATGGTCCATTATTAGCAGGTGCAACTTCTATTATTTTTGAGGGCGTTCCTACTTTCCCTGATGCTGGTAGATTTTGGAAAGCTATAGATAAATATAAAGTAACTCATTTTTACACAGCTCCTACGGCTATTAGGGCTTTAGAGGCTTTAGGTTTAGATTACGTTACACCATATTCTTTATCATCATTAAAAATGTTGGGTAGTGTAGGGGAGCCTATAAATGAAGAAGCATGGCATTGGTATCATAAAAATATTGGTAAAGAAAAATGCCCAATTGTAGATACTTGGTGGCAAACAGAAACGGGTGGAATTTTAATTTCTCCTTTAGCTGGCATAACGCCTTTAATTCCAAGTTATGCTACATTGCCATTGCCTGGTGTTCAGCCACTTTTAGTAGATGATAAAGGCAACGAAATTGTTGGAAATAATGTAGAAGGAAATTTATGTATTAAATACCCTTGGCCTTCTATGATTCGCACTACTTATGGCGACCATGAGAGATGTCAACAAACTTATTTTTCTACATACAAAGGATTGTATTTTACGGGTGATGGCTGTAAGCGTGATGAAAATGGCTATTACAGAATAACGGGTAGGGTAGATGATGTAATGAATATATCTGGACATAGAATTGGAACAGCAGAAGTTGAAAGTGCCATTAACGCCCATTTTGATATTGTAGAAAGTGCCGTAGTTGGT
>CALMMX010000330.1 GCA_937868545.1 uncultured Bacteroidota bacterium | reverse complement strand
TTTTAGTAAATCCAAAAGGCAGATTGTACCTCGAAACTGATAGTTTTTCTGTTTTAGACAGAACATTTCAAAATATTTGTAGATCTAATAGTGGATTATCAACAGCTGACATTTCAGGTAAATTATTAACCGGAGAAAAAAACAAAACACCTTTAAGTCAACATAATGTGTATTTAATTAAAGAAAATGTTGATACAATTAAAAAAACATCTACTGATAATTACGGAGATTTTGTGTTTACACAAGTTGATACCACTCAAAGTTTGACTATTAAAATAGAGCAATCAGTGAAAATATCCGCTAAAACTAAAGTGTATTTAGCAAAACAAACAGGTGAAGTAGTTTCTGAATTTAAAAAAAATGCTTCTGGCGGATTTGAATATAGATTGTTAGAAATTGATGTTGTTAAGCTAACTGTAATAGAAGAGGATGATGATATTACAATGAAGTACAAAAAGTTTAATACTACTGGAAAAAAGGATTTAATTGTTGATGAAAACATTTATTATGAACTTGGTAAATATGCTATTTTAACAGAAAGTGAAATTATACTTGATAAGGTTCTTACAATTTTAAAAGCAAACTCTACCGTTAAACTTGAAATTATATCTCATACCGATGCTCAAGGTGATGACTATAGTAATTTAAAACTTTCAGAAAATAGATCGGCAGCGGTTGTAAATTATTTAATTTCTAAAGGAATAGATACAAGTAGACTAAAAGCAATTGGAAAAGGAGAATCTGAAATCCGAAATAGATGCTTAAATAATGTGACTTGTTCTGACAAAGAACAGGAATATAACCGCAGAACTGAGTTTAAATTCATGAAAAACTGACAAATTTTCTTGTTTTTTTGAATGGCAAACTAATTGATTACCAAAAATAGCAATTAAAATTACTATGGAACAAAATGAAGCAATCCCTTCTCAAGACGAAAACGTTGAGAATGTGATTAATGAACAAAATGAAACAGATGTAAAATCTGAAACATTATCTGAACAACCAATTGATTTTGAATCAAAAATTGCTGAATTAAACGATAAATACCTTCGTTTGTATTCAGAATTTGACAATTATAGAAAACGTACTATTAAAGAGAAATCAGACATCATACGTTCGGCTGGTGAAGATGTTTTTAAAGCAATTATACCTACAATTGATGATTTCGAAAGGGCTATAAAAGCTAATGAATCAGTTACTGATGCTCAACCTATTAAAGAAGGAATGGTTTTAATTTATAATAAATTAAAATCATCTTGCACGGCAAAAGGTTTAGAAGCAATGGAAAGTCTTGGAAAATCTTTTGATTCAGATTTAATGGAAGCAATTACTCATATTCCCGCTCCAACTGATGATTTAAAAGGAAAAGTGGTTGATGATATTGAAAAAGGATATAAACTTGGTGATAAAGTAATACGTTTTGCTAAAGTTGTTGTAGGTAACTAATTTTTAAGATAATGAGCAAAAGAGATTTTTACGAAATATTAGGAATAAGCAAGTCAGCAAGTGAGGATGAAATAAAAAAGGCATACCGAAAATTAGCTATTAAATACCATCCTGATAAAAATCCAGATGATAAATCTGCAGAAGAGAAATTCAAAGAAGCTGCAGAAGCCTATGAGGTTTTAAGTAATCCTGAGAAAAGACAACGCTATAATCAATTTGGACATGCTGGTGTAGGTGGCGCAGCAAGTGGAGGCGGAGGCGGCCATTATGGTGGCGGAATGAATATGGATGACATATTTAGTCAGTTTGGAGATATTTTTGGTGGTGGCGGATTTGGAGGCAGCTCTAGAGGTGGTGGCGGTAGACGCGTAGTGCGAGGATCTAATTTAAGAATAAAAGTAAAATTAAATTTAAGCGAAGTAGCAAAAGGGGTTGAGAAAAAACTAAAAGTAAACAAATTTGTTAGTTGTAATACCTGCAAAGGTTCGGGAGGTAAAAATGGACAGTTCGAAACGTGTAAATCATGTAACGGACATGGTGTTCAAACCCGCATGCAACAAACATTTTTAGGCGCCATGCAAACACAAGTTACTTGTAGCACTTGTAATGGTGAAGGTAAAATAGTAAAAGATAAATGTAATACTTGCCATGGTGATGGTATTGTTCGTCAAGAAGAAGTAATTTCAATTAATATTCCTGCAGGTGTTGCAGAAGGTATGCAACTTTCGGTAAGTGGCAAAGGTAATGCTGCTCCAAGAGGAGGAATTAATGGGGATTTATTGGTAGTTATTGAAGAAGAAGAGCACGAATTTTTGAAACGTGATGGTAGTAATTTATTTTATGATAGTTACGTTAATTTTGTTGACGCTGCTTTAGGTACTAGTATCGAAATTCCAACAGTTGATGCTAAAGTGAAAATAAAAATCGAGCCTGGAACACAAAGTGGTAAGGTTTTAAGATTAAAAGGAAAAGGTTTACCCGATATTAATTCATATGGACATGGAGATTTATTAGTAAATATTAATGTTTGGACTCCTCAAAATTTAACAAGTGAAGAGAAAAAGACTTTAGAGCAATTAAGAGAATCTAAAAATTTTGCTCCTAATCCAAACAGAAAAGAAAAAGGTTTTTTTGATAGAATGAAAGAATATTTTGAATAAAAGTAGTAAAAACTGATAATTGCAAAATGGATATTAATAAAATTAATATCCATTTTGTGTTTTATTAATGTTTTATTAGTAATTTTTATCTTAAATTTAATCCATATTTTTTAGTTTGTTAAAAAATCCAATCATAGCATTTTTAAAGTTAATTAGAGTAGAAAATCTAATTATTATTGCTTTAACACAATTCTGCATTCAGTTTTTTGTTTTGTTTGATTTTACCGATTATACAACTTTCCCTATTTACTTGTTTGGTATTTCACTATTAAGCACCATACTTATTGCGGCGGGTGGCTATATTATTAACGATTATTTTGATGTTAAAACAGATAAAATTAATAGACCAGATACAGTTGTTTTAGATGTAGTTATTAAAAGACGATGGGCAGTGGTTTTGCATTTAGTATTTAGTGCCTTAGGATTAGTTTTAGGATTATATTTAGCATTAAAATGCCATGCACTTAAATTGTTAACTTTTCAAATTGTGAGTATTATTTTATTATGGTTTTATTCAACTAATTTAAAAAAACAGCTGTTGGTAGGAAATTTTGTAGTTTCACTATTAACGGCCACAATTCCAATAATGCCAATGGTTTATGGGTATTATTATTTTCCAGGAAGTCATTATTCATTTACCCAATTATTTAGAAGCTCTACTTTTATTTATATAGTTTTAGCGTACAGTATGTTTGCATTTTTAACATCCTTTACCCGCGAAATAATAAAAGATATGGAGGATTATAAGGGCGATATACAAACAGGCTGTAAAACAATGCCTATTGTTTGGGGAATTGTGACTAGTAAAGTTGTTACATTTTTTTTAATACTTATCACCTTAGGCATTTTGTTATTGGCTGTTATTTTCTTTTTAAAAAGAAATGAATTGTTTCAAGCCTATTATCTTTGTTTTTTAGTTATATTGCCTTTACTTATTATAATGTTTAAAACAGTTGTGGCTAAAACAAATAAGGATTTTAAGTTAGCAAGCTTAATTCTTAAATTTGTTATGTTGTTTGGAATTGTTTTTACTTATTTTATTTAGCTAAACACGTTATTATTTAAAACAATTAAAATATAATAAATACTATATATGAACAAAATTGAAGAAATTATTAAGGAATTTCCATACCAAATTATTTTAGGTTCAAATTCTCCTCGTAGAATGGAACTTTTGAAAAGTTTAGGGTTTAATTTTTTAAACAAGCCTATAAATGCAGATGAAACTTATCCGGTAGATTTATTGGCAGAAGAAATTCCATTATTTCTTGCCGAAAAAAAAGCGGATGCTTATGATGAAGAATTAAAGGATACTGAAATTTTAATTACTGCCGATACCATTGTATGGTGCGATGGAAAAGCTTTTAATAAACCTGCAAATTTTGTAGAAGGAAAAAAAATGTTAGAAACCTTAAGTGGGAAAATGCATGAAGTGTACACGGGGGTTTGTTTAAAAAGTGGAAATAAACAAACTACATTTTACGATGTAAGTAAAGTATATTTTAAAAAGTTAAAAACTGAAGAAATCGAGTATTACTTAATTAATTATAGCCCTTATGATAAAGCTGGTGGATATGGAGTTCAAGATTGGTTAGGCTATATTGGTATAGATAAAATAGAAGGTAGTTTTTATAATGTTATGGGATTACCGGTAAAAGAATTATTTGAAGAATTAGTAAAATTTTAACCAATGCGCATTAAATCATATTCACTTCTAATAATTTCGGCATTATCAATGTCATTGTTATTATCGAGTTGTTTTTTATTTAGAGGTAAAAATAAATGTGATACTTGCCCAAGTTTTAGTCATAAAAAAAAGAAACATTAGTTTAAAGTTGTATTGTTAATGAAAAAAATATTAATAGCAAATAGAGGAGAGATTGCATTACGTGTTATGCGTAGTGCAAAAGAAATGGGAATTGAAACAGTTGCCATTTATAGTGAGGCTGATAGAAATGCGTTATTTGTAAGATATGCTGATGAAGCAGTTTGTGTGGGACCACCTCCAAGTGCTCAATCTTATTTACAAGGTGATAAGATTATAGATATATGTAAGCAATTAGGTGTTGATGCAATCCATCCTGGTTATGGATTTTTATCCGAAAATGCTGATTTTGTTAGAAAAGTAAAAGCTGCTGGCATAACTTTTATTGGTCCAAGTGCAGAGGCAATGGATATGATGGGAGATAAATTAAGTGCAAAAGCAACGGCTAAAAAATACAATGTGCCAATGATTCCCGGATCTGATGGTGCAATTGATGATGTTGAAGAAGCAACGCGTTTAGCAAAACAAATTGGTTTTCCTTTATTAATTAAAGCATCTGCTGGTGGTGGTGGAAAAGGTATGCGCCTTGTTGAAAAAGAAAGTGAAGTAGAAGAACAAATGAAGTTGGCAATTAGCGAAGCAATTTCTGCATTTGGTAATGGCGCGGTGTTTATTGAGAAATATGCAACAGGTCCTCGCCACATTGAAATACAATTGCTAGCTGATAATCATGGTAATTGCGTTTATTTATTTGAAAGAGAATGTAGCATACAACGCCGTCATCAAAAAGTGATAGAAGAAGCTCCTTCAAGTGTATTAACTCCTGAACTTAGAAAAGCAATGGGAGAATGCGCTGTAAATGTTGCAAAAGCTTGTAACTACAGTGGTGCTGGAACAGTTGAGTTTCTCTTAGATGATAATATGAATTTCTATTTCTTAGAAATGAATACACGTTTGCAAGTTGAACATCCTGTATCTGAAATGATTACTGGTTTAGATTTAGTAAAAGAACAAATTAAAGTGGCTCGTGGCGAAAAATTATCATTCACACAAGATGATTTAAAAATTAACGGACATTCAATAGAAGTAAGGGTTTGTGCCGAAGACCCACTAAATAATTTTTTACCAGATATTGGAAATTTAAAAACCTATCGTATTCCATCTGGACCTGGTGTTCGTGTAGATGATTCATTTGAAGAAGGAATGGATATTCCAATTTATTACGATCCAATGATTGCTAAACTTATTGTTCATGGTAAAGATAGAACCGAAGCAATTGAAAAAATGCTTCGTGCTATACAAGATTATACAATTACTGGTGTAGAAACTACTTTGCCATTTTGTTCTTTTGTATTGAAACATGAAGCGTTTGTAAGTGGTAAATTTGATACTGGTTTTATACCTAAATATTTTAAGCCAGAGTATTTATCAAAATCAAATAGTAATGAAGAAGAAGTTGCAGCAATATTTGGCGCATTTGTTGCTAAAAATTTAAATACTTCAAAAGCAAGTGTAGTACCTAATGCACAATCAAAATCAAAATGGAAATTAAATAGAGTTTAACCTTTTACATATTTTAACAATGAAGAAGGTAACTAGTTAAGGTTACCTTTTTTATTTTTAGAATTAATATTTAAATGGCAATATGTTTTCCCATAAAATTTAAACTAACAACTATTTTTTGTTGTGTTTTTTTATGTGGATTTACTCAAACAGATGTTGTAGAAATGCCAAATGATAAGCCTAAGGTCGTTTATAAAGTTTATGCCGAAGTTTATAATGGTGATACAATTCCTTCTATATGGATGCCAGAGGTTTATATTGTTGCCGATTATTTTTATAAAACAAAAAAACAAAGTGATGCTTGGACACGAACTAAGTATAATGTAAAAAAGGTATATCCTTATGCTATTTTAGCTGCTGCTAAATTAAAAGAATACGATGTAGCATTATCTAAAATAACGTCTGAAAAAGCTAAAAAAGAATACATAAAAAAAGCTGAAAAAGAGTTAAAAGCTCAATTTGAAGATGAATTAAAGGACCTATCCTACACACAAGGTAAAATTCTTTTAAAATTAATAGATAGAGAAACAGGAACTACTAGTTTTGAAATAGTAAAGCAAATGCGCGGAGGGTTTGAAGCCTTTATGTGGCAAAGTGTGGCAAGAATTTTTGGAAGTAATATGAAAACAGAGTATGATCCAGAAGGAGAAGATATTATGATTGAAAGAGCTATTACTTTAATTGAAGCAGGTCAGTTTTAATTTCCCTCATTCAAAATTGGATTTCAGGCCTTTTAATTTAATTGCAATTTATTTAAAAAAGGGTGTTTTTCACTTTCAAAAGCGGATGTTTCGTTTATAAAAATTCAAATTAAGTTACAAGTTAATAGAGTGCTTAACTAATTAGTGAAAATTATCTTTAATTAATTTATTAGATTCGTAATTGTTCATCAAATATGTATAACATATACATTTAGAATTATGAAATTTTATTTTACATTATTATTGTTTTTATGTTATCGTATAGTATGTGCGCAAAGTTTTTGGGCATATGCAGCGGGTAGTATTAAGGATGATCAATCGGTGGATGTATGTATCGACAATTCTAATAATGTAATTTCTACAGGATATTTTTCAGGATTAACAGTATTTGGCCCTGGTTATACTTTTTCTCCATCATCAACCGGAATACCAGATATTTATATTGTTAAATCTAACTCAAGTGGTGGAATTGTTTGGGCAAAAAAAGCTGGTGGTTTTGGGCTAGATAAACCAGCCTCTGTTGCTGTTGATGCCAGTGGAAATATTTTTATTACTGGTTTTTATTTTGGTAATGCCACTTTTGGCGCAACTACATTAAGTTCTATTAGTGGTTCTCAAGATGCATTTGTTGCTAAGTTAGATCCAAGTGGTAATTTTTTATGGGCTAAATCAATTGGTGGTTCATTAACCGAATCTGCAAATTCTATTACTGTTGATAACAGTGGAAATATATTAATTACAGGTAGTTTTCAAGGTACTGCAAATTTTGGCGGATCATCATTAACAAGTATTTTAAATCCTGTAACTAGTTTATCTTCTTCAGATGTTTTTATTGCTAAATATGCAAATGCAACTGGAGCTTTAATTTGGGTAAAACAAGGGGCCGCTAAATTTGAAGATAAAGGAATTGATATTGTAACAGATAATTTGGATAATGTTTATGTGTGTGGTCAGTTTTCAGATACTATTCAGTTCACAGCCATACATAATAATGCTGTAATAAATGCAGGTTTTATTATTAAGTTAAATTCTTCAGGTACTGAAGTGTGGTTTAAAAAAGTGGCCGCTCCTTTTATTAGTTTAAATAGTTTAGCAATTGATAATTCTAGTAATTTATTTATTGCTGGAGAGTTTCAAGGTACATTAGCTTATTTTGGTTCTACTATAAGTTTTGTAACAGGTTTATATACTAATAATGCACTTTTATTAAAAATTGATAATAGCGGTGTCTTTAGTTGGTGTAAATCGGAGGCAAGTACAAATTATATAGCTGCTAAAAATGTGGCTATTGACTCTAACCAAGATCCTTATATTTTTGGCGTTTTTTCATGTACCCTCAAAGAATATTCTGATGCTTATGGAGTAGGAGTGTTTAATAGTTTAGGCTTTAATGATTTTTTTATTACAAAGTATAATAATTTAGGCACAAGACAATGGTTTAAACATTACGGAAGTCAACTAAATGATGTAGCCAGTGGTTTAGTAATGGGAGGTGTAAATTTACCAATTATGTCGGGTGGTTATGGTAGAAATTTAGATATACCAAGTACTGTGGGTAGTTTATCAGTAATAAGTTATTCAGCAACTAGTTTAACAGTTTCCTTTATTAATCAACCAAACAATTATTGCGGGGCAAGTGGAAATTATAATCAAAATTATTTAATACGTAATAATGGATTTTCAGATGCATTTTTATTTAAAGGAATAGATTTAACAAGAAATCCTTTTGATTATTATACCAGAACTGGTACAACTTGCGATTTAGGATTTGTAAAGAACTGTATTGGTAATTTTGATTTAGTGGGTAGTTGCCAAGATTCTGTTAAATTTTGTGCAAGTGGCGAATTATTTTGCAATACAAAAAACAATTATTTCATCACTCCAATATTAGAAAGAGGCGAATTTGGACCTATCTCTCATTATTCATGGAACGGAAGCTCAACAGATACTTTACCTCATTATACGGCCTATACAACTGGTTATTATACCATGAACCTAACAACAATAGATGGGTGTTATACAAGTACAGATTCTATTTATGTAAAAATAAATCCTTTACCATCTGCACCAGTAGTTTCTGATAGTTATAGTGTTAATGTTCTTCAGCCGCCTGCAACCACTCCAATAACTACCTGTTCACCAGCAACCATTACCTTAACTGGAGGAAACGTTGGTGTAGGTACAACTTACCATTGGACTGGTTCTCCAATGGTTTCAACACACGATTCTGTTGCAGTAGTAAATTCTTCAGGATATTATCAATTTGTTGTAACAGATTTGAATGGTTGTACAAACAGTAATTTTGTAAATGTAAATTTAATTCCTCCAGCAGCAACCATTAAACCAAAGCAAAAAAATGATACAGTGTCTATTTGCTCAGGAGTAGCTGGTTTACATATAATTTGTGATTCTATTTCAAACCCTGCTCTTAATTATCCTTATGGACATGTTACGTTTACATCAATGTATTATGTTTCTATTGGTGCTGGTTTAACGATATCACCAATGTATACTTTTGCAAATAATTTATGCATGAATGTTAATGCTTCAACAAGTGGTAATTACACTTATACAATTGCATATGTTATTAATAACCCCTGTTTACATGATACTATTTTTTTTACAGGGCATATTTATATAAAAGTTAATCCTACACCAACAGCATCGCTTAATATTGCTGGTAGTCATTATATTTGCCCTGGAGATACATCTTTATTAGTAGCCACTATATCATCATTAAGTTCAACAAGTTTAACTTATACTATATTACCTAACGATACTATAAGCGCAACATTGAGTGGTAATTATTATTTTTACGCTACTGTTGTAAATCCTTCAACAGGATGTTCTGCCTACATTTTTAATAATATTGTAGTTGATTATCCTACTACACCAACTATTACAAGCTCTCCAATTAATAAAATAATTTGCCCCTCCGATTCTGTAAAACTTACCATTAGTTTGGCTGGTGCCCCTAGTTATCAGTGGTATGGACCAAGTGGTTTAATACCACGCAATACGCAAAGTATTTATGTAAGTATGGCAGGTAGTTATTATTGTGTAGTTACAGATGCTTCTGGTTGTGTTTTTATAACGGCTATTACAGAGATAAAAAATTATTCATCTCCATTTTTAATTGCTTCACCAAGTAATATCATGTGTAATTATCAACCAATTAATTTGCATGTAAATACCTTGGATTCATCATTAATTGTGTGGAATGCACCACTAAGTGGAGGTGGAGGTACAAAAGTTGTTACAACTCCTGGTGTTTATTCTTGCCAAGTAACCATGTGTGGCATTACTTCAACTCTTAGCATTGTTATAATTGGTGCAAATCCAGATGCTAGTATTACTTCTGTTGGAACAACATCTGCTGTTTGTTATGGTACATCTATTGTATTATCTGGTGCTGATAGTTTAGTAAGTTACATTTGGAATCCAGGAGGATTTACCGGGCAAAATCTCACTGTAAATTCACCAGGATGTTATACCTTACAAGTAATGGATGGATATGGTTGCTCTAAAACTTCTACTGCTGTTTGTGTCAATTTTTTAGATTCAATTGCTGCACCAAACAGTATTATTAATGATACAATTTGTCCTGGGCAATTGGCAACTATATACGCAAGCACTTCTTCAACAAATGCAATTCAATGGTATTCATCATTATCTGGCACAACAACTATAGGAACTGGTACTACATTGGTATTAGATTCTTTATTAAATGACTCACTATTTTATGCAGCATCAGTTTCTCCAAATGGTTGCTTAAGTAATTTTGTACCTGTGTCTGTTTTAATTCATTCTATCACTGAAATACCCGTTTTAATTGGTGATTCATTGGTTTGTTTAAATGATTCAATTAAAATTTATGGGCCTCAAATTTATGGAGCAAGCTATTCATGGAGTGGGCCTGGTATAAGTTCTGCGGTAAGTAATAGTATAATAATTGCAAATGCTAGTTTTACAAATCAAGGTATATATACATTAAATATTACTGGCATTGTGTGTACTTATTCTCCTTCAAGTATAAATGTTATGGTTCCAAATTCAATTACTGTTTCTCCTGATACAATAGCTTGTGACCAATCATTAGTAACAATAAGTTGTAACAGCCCTTATTCAAATTATTTATGGAGTAATGGATCTACAAGTTCATCTATTGATGTAAGCGAAGGTGGAACATATGTTGTAAGTTCAACTTACAAGCAATGTATTATATCGGATACAGTTTTAGTAAGTTTTATTTCATGTGCCGATTTCGATATTAATGTATTTACACCTAATGGCGATGGTAGTAATGATGTATTTATGTTTAAGTCTCCTGCAATAAAAGAAGTTCATTGTGAAATTTTTAATAGATGGGGTTTAAAAATGGGTGAGTTTGATGGCCCAAAAAATGGGTGGAATGGAATAAATATGCAAAATAATATGAAATGCGATGATGGTACGTATTATTACATTGCAGAAATTAAAACCATGAATAATATAACAAAAACATGGAAAGGATTTTTATCTTTAATTAGATAGATATAATTAAATTCGACTTACTCAAAATATAATAGTTATTATAAAAATGGATATAAAACTTTCATTTTATTTTTTGTGTCATTTATAGTAAAATATGTTTAGTTTACATAGCTATTATTACAAATTAGATTAATATTAAAGCTATCATTTACTCATTTCCCTTAATATAATATTAATTATTTTATATCTTTCCAATATTCTTTAAGTTTAAAATGAAATACATAATTTGTATAATATTCAGTGTTTTTTTTAATACAATATATGCTCAAAGTTTTTGGGCATACACTGCTGGCAGTATAAAAGAAGATGAAGCTTTAGATTTATGTAAAGATAATAGTGGGAATGTTATTTCAGTTGGATATTTTTCGGGACTAACACAATTTGCTTTAGGTGTTTCTTTAAATTCTACATCAACAGGAATTCCAGATGCATATATTACAAAATCTAATTCAAGTGGAAATTTAATTTGGGCAAAAAAGGCTGGAGGCGCTGGCGTTGATAAAGCCTATTCTGTAAAAACTGATGCTGTTGGAAATATTTATATTGTTGGAATATTTTATGGTACGGCCACATTCGGAAGTTTTACATTAACTTCTGTTGGAGGTTCACAAGATGGATTTATAGCTAAAATTGATCCTAGTGGTAATTTTATTTGGGCAAAATCAATAAGCGGTAGTTTAACAGAAACCCCCAATGCCATTGCAGTTGATAATGCTGGAAATATTATTGTTACTGGGCAATTTAAAGGAACTACAGATTTTGGAGGTACATTTTTAACCAGTATTGTAAATCCAATTACTAGCTTAAGTTCAATGGATATTTTTATTGCAAAATATTCTGCTGCAACTGGTAGTTTAGTTTGGGTGAAACAAGGCGCCGCTAAATATGATGATAAAGGAGTTGATTTGGTAACCGATAATTTAAATAATATTTATGTATGTGGACAATTTTCGGACACAATTCATTTTTCTTCTACTTACAATAATGGAATTATGAATGCCATTTTTGTTATGAAATTAAATTCTTCGGGTACTGAAGTTTGGTTTAAAAAAGCGGCTGGAGCATATGCTAATGCAAATAGTATTGCAATAGATAATGCAAATAATTTGTATTTAACTGGCGATTTTCAATCTTCTTTAGTTTATTTTTCTTCTGTAATTAGCTTTATTAATGGCACCTATAATTATAAAGCCTTTTTAATGAAATTAGATAATTCAGGTAATTTTATTTGGGGTAAATCAGAATCAAGTAAAAATTTTGTTTCAAGTAAAAAAGTTGCAATAGATGCAAACCAAGATCCTTATATTTTTGGAGAGTTTAATTGTACTATGACTCAATATTCTGATGCTTTTGGAACTGGAATATTTAATAGTATGGGTTTTACTGATTTGTTTATTACTAAGTATAATACAACAGGAATAAGACAATGGTTTAAACACTATGGTAGTCAAGGTTATGAGAATGCAAATGGTTTAGTTATAGTTGCAATTGATATTCCTGTTATGGCAGGTGGGTATAATAAAAAGCTTTGTATACCAAGTACATTAGGGAGCATAAATTTAGTTAATACAACAGGGGGGACTAATTTAAATTATAACCAACCAAATAACTATTGTGGTGCCCCAGGAAATTATAATCAATATTATCTGTTATTTTCTAAAGGTTTTTCTGATATTTTTGTTTTTAAAGGTATTGATTTAACAAGGAACCCGTTGGATTTTTTTACCAGGACTGGAACAGGATGTGATTTAAGTAATAAAAAGGTTTGTATAACTAATGATCTTTATACGTTGATTCCTAATTGTCCAGATACGATTACATATTGTAAAGATGGTATGATATACTGCAATACAAATACAACATATAATTATACAGGAGCTGCAATTGGGCCAAGTGTTTCTGTTTCATGGAATGGTAGTACTTCATTAAGTAATTTTTATTTAAATGTTAGTTCTTCAGGATATAATACTGTTTCAATAAATTCGGCAGACGGTTGTTATAATAGCACAGATTCTGTTTATGTTAAAATATTTCCTTTGCCTGCTGCACCTGTAATTTCAGATAATTTTGGGTTTAATGTTTTGCAGCCACCAACTACTAATCAAATTAAGGTTTGTGGACCAACTACTGTAACACTTACTGCTGGTAATGTAGCCGCAACTACTTATAGTTGGTTGGCAGGCCCTCCATATGTTTCAAAACACGATACAGTAGCTGTAGTAAATACTTCGGCAACTTATTTTTTTGAAGCTACAACCTCTCATGGATGCAAAAAATATAATAGTGTACAAGTTGTTATTGAAAGTCCTGTGCCCGCATTTGCTCCAAAACAAATTGACGATACTATAAAAGTATGCAGTGGACAAATTACAAAACTTAAAATTTGTGATAGCATAAGTAATCCATTATTAAATTACCCATATTCTTGTATTCCAGGATATACTGGAGGAGGGTACATAATTTCTAAGAGTCCAGGTTTTGCGCTTGTACCTGTTTCTGCATGGGCCTGTGATTTAAGTTTTAATGTTACTACTACAGTTTCTGGAACCTATACATATGCTGTTGCATATATCATAACAAATAAATGTACACCTGATACAATATATTTTAATGGCAAAGTGTATTTAGATGTAAAATCAATGCCTACTGGTACTATTTCTTTATCAGGTAATCCTTTATTTTGTGAAGGTGATTCAACTTTAATTATTTGTAACGTTGGAGGATTTAGTAATACAAGCACAACATATACAATCACATCACCAAGAAATGATTCTATATACATAGATGTACCTGGTTATTATTATTTTGGAGCTGTAGTAATGGATACTATTTCGCGATGCACTAAAATACTTAATACATCCATTAATGTTTATAATCCACCAAAACCAATAATTATACCCTATCCATTAAACCCTGTTTTATGTCCTTCCGATTCTGTTAAACTAACGGTTGGTTTAGCTGGTGCACCATTATATCAGTGGTATGGCCCAAGTGGATTAATCCCAAAAAATAGTCAGAGTATTTATGTTAATTCCCCTGGTATTTATTATTGTACTATTACAGATATAAATGGCTGTATATATTCAACCAATGGAATTGAAGTTAAAGCTTTTAATACTCCCTTTATATTTAGTTATCCAAGCAATATTATGTGTAATAATGAGCCAATACATTTGCAAGTCTTTTCGCAAGATACATCAGCAATTTTTTGGCATGCACCTTTATTTGGAACGGGTGCTAACAGAGTAGTTACTACACCTGGTGTTTATTCGTGCCATGTAACCATGTGTGGTATAACTAGTACATTATCAATTACTATTATTGGCTCAAGTCCTAATCCAACACTTACTTCTATTGGTACAAAATCACTATGTCCTTATGATTCATTAATTTTAAGTGGACCAACCGGAATGATAAGTTACATTTGGCAACCTGGTTATATTATGTCTCCTACATTAGTAGTAAAATCTGCTGGTTGTTATTCTTTAGAAATAATAGATGGTTATGGTTGTTCTAATACTTCTACAGCAGTTTGTGTATCTTATGATAGTACATTAACTCCACCTGTATTATTGTTTAATGATACTATTTGTCCAGGTGAAATAGCAACCATTTCTGCAGCTTCAACTTCTACCAATTCAATCGAATGGTTTTCTTACCCTAGTGGTACTACCTCATATTCTGTAGGAACTATTTATAACACAAATCCTTTAATGGGAGAAACAACCTTTCTGGCAACTTCTGTTTCTCCTAGTGGATGCAATAGTTTAGGGATACCTGTTACAGTTCATATTCATACAATAACGGTATCACCTGTTTTAATTGGCGATACAATACGTTGTATAAATGATTCCTTAATAATTGTTGGACCTTCTTTGGCAGGTGCAACATATACTTGGTCGGGGCCAGGTATAGGAACGTATACAACAAACACATTGAGTATTGCACACACAAGCACTGTTAATCAAGGTACCTATACATTGCAAATTGAAGGTATTGGATGTACTTATAATCCTGCAACTATTGATGTTATAATTCCAAATCCAATTGCTCCTAATATTTCTTTAAGTGATTCTATTTGTCAATTCAGTCATTTTATTAACCCTATTTCTCCTTTGGTTTCTGGATGTACTTATAGTTGGTTGGGCCCAGGAGGATATTCCTCTGTTAATGATTCATTAATAATAGTAAGTGCCTCCTTATCACAAGCAGGTACATATACAACTACATCAAGTATTTTGGGGTGTACAAGTGCTCCTTCTTTTTTTAATTTAACAGTTATACCAAAACCAGATAAACCAATAATTCTTAGTGATTCTGTTTTTTGTACAGGAGATTCAATTCATCTGAGTTCAATAAGTAGCTTTAGTTTAAATTGGAATGGGCCACTTGGCTTTAGCAGTCATAGTAATGATATTAATATAATAGCATCAGATACCTTACAATCAGGAATGTATAGTTTAGTTGCCAGTAATTTATTTTGTTTAAGCGATACAGCCTTTAAAGCTATTATAGTTAAAAAAACGCCAACTGCTCCTTCAATTTCGGGTAATGATTCAATTTGTCAATTTTCTAATTACATAAATTCTATACATCCTATTGAACCTAATTATATTTACAATTGGGTAGGACCTAGTTCTTTTTCTTCGGCAAATGATTCATTAATAATACATAGTGCAACTTTAAGTCAGTCTGGAACTTATACAATTACATCTAATTTATTTGGATGTATAAGTACTCCATCTACCATTAAATTAACAGTAATTCCAACTCCAAGTAAACCATTAATTGTTGGCGATTCTATATATTGCCAAGGCGATTCAATAAATTTAATGGCCATTAGTAGTTATAGTAATAGCTTAAATTGGTTTGGCCCATTAGGATTAAATACTACTGGTGTTGGTATTAATACTGTAGCCTATGACACAACCATGGCAGGAACCTATGGCTTATTTACACATAATTTATTTTGCTATAGCGATACTGCTTTAAAAAACATTGTTGTTATACCAAAAATTAAAATGCAGGTTACCTCAGATACATTGGCTTGCGAAGAACTACCAATTACTTTAATTTCAAATAGTAGTTATGCAAATTACTTATGGAGTACAGGTTCTACCAACGCTTCAATTTCTGTAAATCAAAGTGGAGTGTATTGGGTAAGCTCACAACACAGTGTGTGTAAAACTTCAGACACTATTAAAGTTAGTTTTGTGCCTTGTTCATTATTTGATGTAAATGTATTTACGCCAAATGGAGACGGAAGCAATGATATTTTTATGTTTAGGTCGTCGGCAATTAAAGAAATACACTGTGAAATATACAATAGATGGGGACAAAAAATGGGGGAGTTTGATGGCCCTAATAATGGTTGGGATGGTAAAAATATGAATAATAGCACTAACTGTGCAGATGGAACCTATTACTATATTGCCTCCATTAAAACGCTTGATGGTGTTTTAAAAACATGGAAAGGATTTTTATCTTTAATTAGGTAGATTTATGATTTACTTTATTAGCGTTACATACCCATTTTTTTTGTGAGTATCTCCATTTACATCCGTATATTCTAAAACATAAAAGTAAACTCCTGCTGTGCTTTCTATGCCACTTGTTGTACGCCCATCCCAAATAACATGATGTTGATTTAAATGTGTGGTATACATTTCTAAACCCCACCTATCATAAATAGTAAAGCTTTTTAAAAAGGAATTATATAAATTAAATTTAAAAGTATCATTTACATTATCATAATTAGGAGTAAATACATTGGGTATTACAGGCTCTGTAACAACTACAGGCTCACAATTGGTGCTATAAGTTACTGTTATAGTTTGGTTAGTTACACCACACTGTGTGCTTTGTAACACATAGTTGGTGGTTTGTGTTGGTTTAACTATTATTGTATTACTTGTACTTATAGGTAAGCCATTAGCAAACCATTGGTAAGTAGTTTGTAGCCTTGCGGTATCTCCTAATACCAAACTATCACTATTGTTACATATAGTATAATTTAATGAGCCTAACTGTGGGGTTGGAAGTTCGTAGAGCGCGACGTCGTCAATAAAAATATAAGATGAGAAACGAAAACTTCCAGGATTACAAGGTGCTATAAAATTAGATATTAAACCTGTTTTTTTTGTATGATCTCCATCTTTAAAATTACCAATAGTTAAATATTTTTCTCCACCAAGTGCTTTAAATGTACCAGATATTTTGACCCAATTTAAAGTATCAGTAAAATATTTGGTGGTATCCCATTGTATTTGGGGTTGTATTGTATTGGTAAAACTCAATACAGATGTGCTAAATGTATTATTAGTTAATAACATGCTTATTTGATTAATACCAAATGTAAAATAATCAGCTAAGCTCACATAAAATTCACCATAATAACAATGATCGGTTTTTAATGAATCTTTTAATTTTACAGAAATGTACTCTACTGATATATGAGTGCTATCCCATGGTGTAAAAATACCGTATTCAATAGCACCAACATACCCATTACCTGTACGAGGCATTTGGTATCCCCAACAACTTTGAGGAGGAGTTGAACTAAAAGGATAAATTAAATAATTAGCACAAGAATTATAGTAATCTGGTGTCATTCTATCTGATGTATACCAATCACTAATGTTTGGATTAATACTAAAGGGTGGTTTTACTCCCATATCCCAAAAACATTTAAGTGTATCCTCAAAGCTATAATTAGGCACTAGATTTAACTGCGCTTTATTTGCTAAACAAATAAATGAATATATATATATATATATATGTCTTAATTTCATATTTTAATGTAATAGGGAAAGCAAAATAGCTTTCCCTATTTTTATATTTACTTAATAATAATTAATTTATCTGTTTTTAACTCGTTATTACTACTATAAATTTTATAAGTATAAATACCATTAACCAAATTACTAATGTTTAAACTTTGGTTTGGAGCTATAATTTTTTCTAACACCAATGCCCCCATTATATTATATAATTTAATAGTTACTTCATTATAACCAATAGCATTTACAAACAATTCGCTATTAGCAGGGTTAGGATAAACAACAACTTCTGTTTTATCTCCAAAACTATTAGCTACTTTTTTACTTGATTTAGCAGGGGTTACTTTTTCGCAATCACTCATATAGCTTTGTCTTTTTATGCCAAATAACACAGCACGAGCTTGGTATACCGCATTGCCATATATAGCAGGACATAAATAAGCTATATCTTCTAAAGAGCTAATTTCGGTAGATTTTAAAGTATTACGTTGTGATAAATAAGAGGCATACAACTCATTAAAGGCTTTATGTGTTTTATCTACTTTATTTTTTACAGTAATGCTATTATTTAAATAGCGTGCAGATGGTATATACATGCTATCTGTTTCAGCATTATGTAATAAACTATCTACCGCAAAAAATAAACCTACATTATCTGTTTTAGCACCATTCATAAACCCGAGCATAGCAGGGCTACCAGTAACATCTATACCTTGTAATTTTACAGAACGATATAGTTGGTAATGGTTAATAGCTCTTTTACTGACCATATTACTACCCAAGTCATCAGGCTCTGCTAAGTTTACACTAGCACTTCTGCCCATATTTGGCCCATTTAGGTTATAATCATCAGCATCAGCTTCTCCATTTTGTCTCAATTTAGCAACTGAACTTCCTCCTAAACGCACATTAGTTGGGGTTGGGGTTGCAGCATTACATGTACCCGTTGATGCAGTAGTTGGATTACCAAATAAAAAATTACTTGATCCATCTTTCCAAACTAATGAATTAGGTAAATTATAAATTCCAGAACTTCTACTGTATAATTGAGCAACTAAACCATTACTATAGCCTTGTGCAAAAGTATAATAAGCACTTGGTGGGGCAAGGGTATAACCGGCCCAAGCATTGTCTGCACTCAACGATGCTCCTTTGTATTGATTTCCTATGTCACCAAAATTTAATATCCAAAAACCATAGGCATTATTTTGCAAATAATTACCAAGTATTCCATCGCCTGGTGTAGTAATATTTGCCCCACTAAATGCTAAGCCCATGCATAAATTTGTTACGCTGTTACATTGTACGCGTGGTACTTGGTTAGAACCCATATCTATGCCCAATTGCCAATATCCCCATTGGTTAAGGCTAGGTATATCTACTATATTATTATTTACTTTTGGGGTATTGCTGTTTTCTACATGTATGCCACGTTGCCAATGGTCTGTAGCATTATCTTGAGCCATGTGTACCTCATTATCATTAATAGTAGTACTTAGGGTTTGTGCACTCCAAATACCATTATAATAATTTTTAATATTATTATTACTTACAGTATAAGTGGTTGTGTTAGCCGCACTAGTTGGTGCAACTGCCTCACCACATACAATGGCATAATTAGTATTAAACGCTCCAACAGTTGCTGAGCTATTATCAATATTATTATCGGCAATAGTGGCATTAATTTTTGGAGCATTGTTGTAAAAATCAATTCCAATTTTTGTTTTGTAAAAATTATTATTGTTAACACTTGCGCGTAAATTACAACTATTACCTGTTACTAACACACCAATTGTTTGATTATCAAATTTATTATAACTTACATACAATTTAGTGCAACCTAAATTATACACTCCATACTCGTTATTGAAAAAAGTATTGCTATTTGCTACTGAACCACCAATATTGTTATATAAACTTGCTGCTGTAGAATTTTGAATTACTATACCAGCATTATAGCTAAAACTAGGATTGTTCATAGCAGTTGTAATGTTTTGAAACACACTTTTTTGAACATTAATATTTGAGTTAAAGTTTACAATACCTGCCTTCATTTTATCATAAATATTACCATTTGTTGGAGTACTAACCCCAATTGTAATTACTGAATTTGTAACACCTGCTTGCATAGCTCCGACCAAATGAATACCACACATAGAGTTATAAGTGCTATAAGGTGGTAACATAGAAGTACTAGGAAAAGCTCCAATAACAGCACTATTCGTTAATAATGGTAACACCGAAAACCATGTTGTTGGAGTAACTGATATAGTTGAACATGTAAACAGATTGCCTTTTATAAGCGGTGCAGAGGCAATTGGTTTTGTACCTTTCATAACTACACCAATTTGGTTTTTATTAAAGTAGGAATTAGTAATAGTCAATTTTGCTTTACCAATAGAGTCAATGATTGCTCTTTTTGCATCTTCTATTCTACACGCATCTATTTGTATATTGTTTGAAGTTGAACCTATTGCATAAATTCCATCCCACATGGCTGTACATCCATGCCAATAAGAAGTTTTCGCATTTATAGCACCAGTACCATTTAAAATAATTTTTGTATTTGGGTCGATGTAAACATTAGTGCCATTAAAAGTAAGTGTAACAGAATTTACATTTATTGTTCCACTCAAAATTATTGGAGCAGATGTAAAAGCTGTAGATGTTGTAAATAGTGTATTTGTGTATTTTGTAACACCCGCCGAAGTGGTACAACAAGCAAATAATGTTATTGTTTGCGAACTACTACAACCATTTGTACCAGTAACAGTTGCTATAAAATTAATATTTGTAGTATAATTTATATAACTGGCTAAATTTATTGATGCTGAACTTGCTCCAGATGTTATGGGAACAGATAAGGTAGCTCCTGTTACAGCATTTTTCACAATCCATGTTAATGTTGTGCCTGAAGGGCTTATTGTATAATTAAATACAGTATTGCTACCTGTACTAGCAGCTGCACATAAATTACTGAGTGTGCTGGTTATTGCAATTGTTGCTACTGGTTTTATTGTAACCATTACAGTTCTGCTAGCAACACCACCACAAACACCTGTGCCTGTTACAGTATATACTGTTGTAACAGATGGTGTTACATTCATTGAATAGGAAACTACGCCACCAGGTTGCCAAGTATAGCTTGCCGCACCACTTGCGGTTAAGGTCCTGCTATCTCCTGGGCAAATACTTTGGTTAGGTGAGGCACCTAATGTTGGGGTTGATGGTTTTATACTAACTAAAACTGTTTGTGTAGATGAACATCCTAATGAATTATAACCTGTTACTGTATATGTTGTATTTACAGTTGGACTAACTGATATAGATGGTGTGGTTGCTCCATTTGACCAAATATATGATAAAGCACCAGATGCTGTAAAACTTGCTGTACTTCCTAAGCAAATAGAAATATTGTTAGTATTAGTTGTAATAGGTGGAATTACAAATACACTTAATGTTTGGCTTGCTATACAACCTGATGAGTTTGTTCCCAAAACTGTATATGTATTTAAACCAGTTGTGTAGGCCGTAACCCCACTAAAATATGGACATAATGTATTAGTGCCACCAGTAGGTAATAATGTAAAACTTGTAGCAGAAACTGTAAAGTCTGCACTACATAATCCAATTTCAAATAATTCAGTTTGACAAATAGTATTAGTACTGGGCACAAAATAAGGCATTTGCATAGTTGGATAAACATTTACATTTGCAACAGCACTATTACTGCAACCACCAGGTGAAGCTACTACACTATATGAGGTAGTAATAGTAGGTGTAACAACAACAGATGAAACTGAAATTGTACTTAAACTTGTTGTTACAGGTAAAGATGTCCAAGAGTAAGTACTTCCTGATAAAGGGGGTAATGCAGTTAAAGTAACTGTTTGAGTACTTCCTAAACACAATGAAATATCTTGTGAAGCTACAGTAAAACTCGATGTTGGACGTAACGATATATCGTCAATAAAATAATACGCCATGTCCATACTAATAGCCGCAGTTGGAGGGGCTAAACCAATGGTAGTAGTAACATCATCATTATAATTTCCTATTAATATATGCGTAAACGCTGATGTAGCTGTGAATGTAACTGATAATGGTATCCAACTAGTTTTATTATTTAAAACCCCAACAGAAGGGGTTAATGGAATTTTTAAATCACCTGGTGCTAATGTTGACCAACATGGACCACCTGTAGATAAAACAGCATGAAGTTCATTAACATATTTTTCACTCATATCTGATAACCTAACCCACATTTTTAATGTATATGAATTTCCAATAGTTAGAGCTGTAGTTAATGCTTGGCTATTATATTCTCTATAATTATTACTCCATCCTGTTAACGGGGAATAAACATGTTCATAAGCGTAAAATCCAGAATAACCATCTCCGCTGTGTGTAGTCATATATAAGTAATTATTAAAATAATTATATTGACTGTTTGTTTGTGAAACGTATGTTGTTGCACAACTATTAAAATAATCAGGAGTTCCACTTCCAAAAAATGCGGGGCTCCAATAACAAGAAGGATAATAAAATCCTATCATTGGATTTGTAATTTGTAAAGTTGAACACGGCATATTAAAATTTTCAAATCCGCCATCAACAATATATTCACAATCTGGTTGAACATAACTGCAACCAGGTACTACATTTAGTACTTTTGTTGTATAAATAGGATATGCAAAACCAGTACAACCTACACATGTTTGAATGCTAGTTACATTAATGTATACACTTGAGTTTGCGGCAATTGTATTATTTGCTATTAAAAGTTTATTTGTAGCATCAATTGTGTCTTTTGCAATTAAAGTTAAATTTGTTCCATTAAAAACATATAATTCTACCTTATTTAATTTATACTGTACACCTTGTTCTATTGGGTTAATTTCTAAATAAAAACCTAAATTTGTATTTGTCCATTTATACCAAGTATTATTTACAGTTAATGTTTGATTTGAAACAATTTGGTTACCATTTGGGATAGTTACAAATGTTGCTGGCACTGAAGTAGTAATTGGAGCTAATGTTCCTGTATAACCACCTAATGGCACTTGAGCCCGTACCTGCCACATGCTTAATAAACCCGCTAGTAAAAAAATGAGTTTGTGTTTTTTCATAATTTATTTGTTTTAAAGTTAGTAGTTTTTAATGTTATTTTCAACCAAATGTAATTTTATTATTTTCTACATAATATGCTAATTGCTATCTGGTTGCTTTTTATTTATAAGTGGTATTTTAAAGTTTCTTTTATCTTAAACTTTAGTAAAATATCTAAAAGATACCTTTGCAAAATAATTAGGGCGTGAAACCCAATTATTCGATTCTTAGGAACCACCAAGTCCCTTCCACCCAAATAACAAGCACACGCCCTTGCGGACGTTTGCTGTTTTCATTGGGAGGAATGCATTAATTTTGGTGGTTTTAAGAATCTCCGAATACAAACAAACTATATGTTTATGTTCAATATGTTAGTAATTCTATATTTCTGTTTTGTGCTTACTATTTTTTATTACACCAATATTACAAAAAAATACTGGTGCTTGGGTTATTATTATTTATGTACTATATAATACAAAAGTACAACGTTTTATTTATACAATATACAAGTAGTACTACTTAATTTACTACCTAATTTTTAACAGAAACTACTTAGTTTTAAGGTTAATTTTAACAATTAAAAGTTAAATTTAATGTTCTAACATAGTACGCTACAGTAATTATTTTTTTTTCTATAGCAGCAACCTAGTTCACAATAGTAATTTATTTTTTTCTATAGCGAAGACATAGTTCGCTATAGAGATTATCCCTTTCGCAATAGAGATTGCCATCGTCGCTATGGAGTTAAGGGCTTTCTCTATAGCGGTAACCTAGTTCACTATAGTAATTTTCTTTTTTCTATAGCGAAGACATAGTTCTCTATAGAGATTGCCATCGTCGCTATAGAGTTAAGGGCTTTCTATATAGCGGTAACCTTGTTCACTATAGTAATTTTCTTTTTTCTATAGCGAAGACATAGTTCTCTATAGAGATTGCCCCTTTCGCAATAGAGATTGCCATCGTCGCTATAGACTTAAGGGCATTCGCAATAGTGATAGCTATTGTCGCTATAGCGA
>CALMMX010000329.1 GCA_937868545.1 uncultured Bacteroidota bacterium | reverse complement strand
ATAAGTTAGGTCTGATGAGGATTTGTTAAAACAGGGCTGCTGAAGCTGCTGCAAAACACGTAGCTGATTCAACTAGAATGGCTGATTCAATTGCTGCTGCTGCTAAAGGTGGTAAAAAACACTAATATTTAGTTAGTCAAAAAAAAGCTCAAACTTAGTTTGAGCTTTTTTTTTGACTTTTTTTTTAAATAACCTATTTATAATATTCGTTTTTTTGAAACTTATAGGTTAAACCAAGATTTATCAAAAGCATACCCAATTGATAAATCTTTTTTTAGGAAAGCATTGCTTTTAACTTTTCGATGGTATAATCAATTTCTTCTTTAGTAGTGTATTTGCAAAACGAAAAACGCACAGATGCTCTTGATGTGTCAGCTCCAATTCCTCTTAATACATGAGATCCTTGGTTGCTACCGCTACTACAAGCACTACCACCACTAGCAGCAATACCTTGAATATCTAAATTAAACAACATCATTTCAGCATCCGGATGAGCTGGAAATCTGCAATTTAAAACGGTATATAAACTGTTATCTCCAGTTTCTCCATTAAACTCTATGCCTGGAACAGTTTTTTCTAATTGCTCTTTCATATAGTTTTTTAAACCTTTAATATGTGCAATATGTTCATCCATTTCAGCATAACAAATTTCTAAAGCTTTTGCTAAACCTATAATTCCTTGTGTGTTTTCTGTACCACCACGCATATTACGCTCTTGTGCACCACCATGTATCATTGGCTGAATTTTCACATTATGATTTACATATAAAAAGCCAACACCTTTTGGCCCATGAAATTTATGTGCAGCGCATGTTATAAAATGTACTTTAATTTTTTGCAAGTCCATTGGGTAATGTCCCATGGTTTGAACTGTATCACTATGAAAAATAGCATCGTATTTCTCACAAATTTCTCCAACTTTTTCTAAAGGTAATAAAGTTCCAATTTCATTGTTTGCATGCATTAATGATACAAAACTCTTATCATTATTTTTTAGTAACTCCTCTAAATGCACTAAATCAATATTTCCTTTCGCATCAACATTTACCCAACTCAACTTTATTTTACCAGCTTTTTCAAGCACTTGCAAAGTATGTTCTACCGCATGATGTTCTATTTTACTAGTAATAGCATGTTTAATACCCAAGGTTTCTATACTTTGGTTTATGGCCATGTTATCAGCTTCTGTACCACCAGATGTAAAAAAAATTTCGGCTGGACTAACATTCAATAATTTTGCTACAGTTTTTCGAGCTCCTTCTATTGCAGATCGTGTTTTTCTGCCAAAAGCGTGTATTGATGAGGGATTGCCATAATCTTCCTTCATAAAAGGTATCATAGCTTCTAATACTTTTTCATCAAGTTTGGTTGTTGCAGCATTATCTAAATATACTTTCATTGTTTATTTTTGAGTGTTGAATTATAAAGTAATTGATTATTTACTAATGCAATACCTTAATGTTTACTTGCGAATTTCGCAAAATTTTATTTTTAGTATTTTCTTAATTTCTTCTATTATCAGATTCTTAGAAATTAATTTGATCAAAGAATTAAAACAAAAACAATTCTTGATTCAACTAATTTTTAATAATTTCTTTTATATCCTCAATAATTTTTTTTGCCAATGTATCTGCAGTACTTAATGATTGACTCTCACTATAAATTCTAATAATAGGCTCTGTATTTGATTTACGAAGGTGTACCCATTCTTTATCAAACTCAATTTTAACACCATCAATAGTATTTACTGGTTGATTTTTATATTTAGCATGCACACTTTCTAAAACCTTATCTACATCAATTTGAGGCGTTAATTCAATTTTATTTTTAGAAATAAAATAATTTGGATAAGACTTTCTTAACATAGAAGTTGTTTTTCCAAACTTTGCCAAATGGGTTAAAAATATTGCTACACCAACTAATGCATCTCTTCCATAATGAATTTCAGGTAAAATAACTCCGCCATTCCCTTCGCCACCAATTATTGCTTGAGTAGATTTCATCATGTTTACAACATTTACTTCGCCCACAGCACTTGCAGAATAAGAACCACCCAATTTTTCAGTAACATCGCGCAAAGCACGTGTAGACGATAAATTAGAAACTGTATTTCCACCTTTATGAAAATTTAAAACAGCATCAGCAACTGCAACTAAAGTATATTCTTCGCCAAACATTTCACCATCTTCGCAAACTAAAGCTAAACGGTCAACGTCAGGGTCAACGCTAATTCCAACATCCGATTTTGTTTTGATTACTGCCTGAGATAAATCTCTTAAATGTTCTGGCAATGGTTCAGGATTATGTGCAAAATTACCAGTAGGCTCACAATGTATTTTATGAATAGTTTGTACACCTAACGCTTCAAGTAATTGCGGGATTACAAATCCTCCAGTTGAGTTAACAGCATCAACAGCTACAGCAAAATTAGCCTTTTTAATGGCCTCAACATCCACATAAGGCAAAGCCAACACTTTATTTATATGTAAAGTTACTAAATCATCTCTTTGCGAATAGGTTCCTAATTCTGTAACATCAGCATAATTAAAATCTTCCTTTTCTGCTAATTCCAAAATAAATTTGCCTTCACTATCCGAAATAAATTCGCCTTTATTATTTAATAATTTCAAGGCGTTCCATTGTTTTGGATTATGACTAGCAGTAAGTATTATTCCACCATTTGCATTTAGTTCCGTTACAGCAACCTCAACAGTTGGAGTGGTACTTAATCCTACATCTATAACATTAATTCCTAAACCAGTAAGGGTTCCACACACAATGTTATTTACCATTTGCCCCGATAAACGTGCATCTCTACCAATTACAATTGTAATAGGAGATTGTGAACTAGTTTGTTTTACCCAAGTGCCATAAGCAGATGCAAATTTTACAATATCTAATGGACTTAATCCGTCGCCTGGTTTTCCACCAATGGTACCTCTAATACCTGAAATACTTTTAATTAAACTCACGATTCTAAATTTTATAAAAACAAATATACCATATCACCAAAGAAAATTGGGATAAACTTTTCTACAAAATAAGGATTTTATTGTTAAAAATATCTATTTCAAAATTGTTTTTAAACCTTAAATTTGTAAGAAGAATAAAGAATGAAAAGAAATGAGTGAATTTGAAGGAGAAGGATTATCTAATGAAGATTTTGAGAAAAGTTTAAAGCGCTTTGAAGAAATGATTTCTTCTGATGCTCCACAATTTTTTGATGCTGATGAATTAGAAGAAATTATTGATTATTATATGCAATGGTTTAATATCGAATTAGCTAAAAAAGCTATTGATTATGCTACTGAACATTACCCATATAATAGTTCTTTAAAAATAAAAAAAGCACAATATTTATCATCACAACATAATACTCGAGACGCCTTAACTTTATTAAACGAGGTTGAAGAAGTTGAAAGTTCTAACAGCGAACTTTATATGACACGTGGCTATATTTATAGTCAAATTGGATTAAGCGAACAAGCCATTGAAAATTTTAAAAAAGCTATTCCTTTATCAGAATATAAAGACGAAGTGTATGTGGCCATTGGTGTTGAATTTTTAAATGATGAAAAAGCAGATGATGCCTTATACTATTTAAAAAAAGCAATTAAATTAAATAACGAAAACGATGTAGCTCTTAATGAGTTATCACTTTGTTTTGAATTAACAGGTAAAAGCGAAGAAGCGATTCAGTTCTACGAATCATACATTGATGAAAACCCTTATAGTTATTATGCTTGGTTTAATTTAGGGATAAGTTATAACCGTATTGGCTTATACGAAAAAGCCATTGATGCTTATGATTATGCCATTACCATTAAAGATAATTTTTCTTCAGCTTATTTTAATAAAGCAAATTCTTTAGCACAATTAGATAAATATATTGAGGCAATTGAAGTATACAGAGAAACATTTAAACACGAGGAACCTGATGCTAATACTTACTATTACATTGGTGAGTGTTACGAAAATTTAACGCAATACGAAGAAGCTTTAGTAAATTATAATAGAGCTATAAAATTAGATCCTGCCTATGCTGATGCTTGGTTAGGAGTTGGAATTGTTTTAGATTACCAAAACAGAATTACAGAAAGTATCCATTACATAAAAAAAGCAATTGAAATTAATCCTCACATGCCAGAATATTGGTATGTTTTTGCCGAAGTACAACACAAATTAGGATTTTTAGAAGAAGCTGCATCTGCCTATTTAAGAGTAATAGAACTTGGTTATAATGAATTTGATGTGTATATTGATTATGCTAAATTATTATACGATGGAGAATATTATAAAGACTGTGAAAAGATTTTAGCAGAAGGTATAACAAAATTCCCAGATGCTCCTGAATTGTACTACCGCATGAGTGGCTTACAAATGGAGTTAGGTAGAAAACAAGATGGGTTAACTTTTTTAGAAAATGCTTTAGAATTAGATTACGATAAACACACCGAATTATTAGAATACTTACCAATATTAGAACAAGACATTGCAGTTATGCAATTAATACAATCATTTAAAAAATAAGACCTATGCCAAATTATAATGTAAACATTCCATTTTTACCAGAAAGAACTGAAAGACCTCGCAACAGCGGATTAACAATGGTAATGGATAAAGGAATAACTTTAAGACATGCTGAAGAATTTGTAGACAACTATGCAGACTATGTTGATTTTGTAAAGTTAGGATTTGGAACATCTGTAGTATCAAAAAACGTAAAAGAAAAAATAAAACTATATCAAAAAGCAGGAATTAAAACTTACTTAGGTGGAACCTTATTTGAAGCATTTATTGCAAGAGGAAAGTTTGATGAATACCAAAAATTTATAGATTCATATGGATTAGATTCTGCTGAAGTTTCAGACGGAAGTATAGAAATGAATCATGAAAGTAAATGTAATTACATTAGTAAATTATCTAAAAATTTCACAGTTTTATCTGAAGTTGGTTCTAAAGAAGAAGGTATAATTATTCACCCAGCAAAATGGGTAAGTATGATGAAAGCAGAATTAGAAGCAGGATCATTTAAAGTAATTGCAGAAGCTCGTGAAAGTGGAACGGTTGGTATTTTTCATAAAAATGGTAGTGCTCACTCAATGTTAATTACTCGTATTACTAATAAAATTAAAGTTGAAGATATTATTTGGGAAACACCTCAAAAATCTCAACAAGTATATTTTATTAATTTATTTGGTGCTAATGTAAATGTAGGTAATATTAGCGTTGACGATGTTATTCCATTAGAAACTTTAAGAATTGGTTTGCGCGGTGATACATTTTTTAACTATTTACCAGAAGGAACTAAAGAACAAATTTTTTAATTTCACTCCCCAAAGCAATTAATATTAATAACATAACTACAATACTAAATCGAATTAAAATGAAAGAAATAAGCGTAAAAGAATTAAAGCAATTAATAGCAGACAAAAAAGATTTTCAATTAATTGATGTGCGCGAAGAATATGAGTTTGATGAGGCCAACATTAATGGTGAATTAATACCTATGGGTGAAATAATGGATAACGTTGATAAAATATCAAAAGATAAACAAGTAGTTGTTCATTGTAGAAGCGGTAAACGCAGTGCTACTGTAATTGGTGCCTTAGAAAGCCAATTTGGTTTTACTAATCTTTACAATTTAACAGGAGGCATTTTAGCTTATTTAGAAGATAAGTAAAAAATAATGGCAACTGAAATTGAGTATAAATACTTAATTGATTTAAATGCTTGGAAAAAGATTAAACCAAATAAGAGTATTGAAATTAATCAAGCCTATTTACTTACCAATCCTGAAAAAACCATTAGAGTTAGAACTAAAGGTAGTAAAGGGTATTTTACAATAAAAGGTAATTCATTTGGTGCAAGTCGTGCTGAATTTGAGTATGAAATTCCTGTAGATGAGGCAAAAGAATTAATTTCAAAATTTTGTGATAACAGTATTCAAAAAATTAGACACGAAATTAAAGTTGGTAATCATATTTGGGAAGTTGATGAATTCTTGGGTAATAACGATGGATTATTTGTAGCTGAAATTGAGCTCACTTCCGAAAATGAAAATTTTGAATTACCAAATTGGGTAACTGAAAACGTTACCTTGAATCAAAAATATGCAAATTCAAACTTATCGTTAAACCCATTTTGCAATTGGGAAAAATAAATTCTTTAAAAAAACAGGATTAAATCCAGCCTCCCATTGCTGTTTTAGCAGTTTTCTTTCTGCCTCTGCAATCTCTGTGAGTTTTACAAGAAACTACACTTAAAACTATAGTTGTTAGTAAAGTAAAAATTACCAATCGTACTGGGAGTTTGCTTTTCATTTAGAGTATAATTTAGTTTTATTAGGAGCAGAAATTGGGATAACAAAATTGTTTAATATTTAATAAGAGGCTATCAATTAAAATTGATAGCCTCTTACTTTATTTATTGTTTTTCTAACATTTTTTCTTTGTATTTTTTAATTTGTGTTTTTAAAGCATCACAAGCCAAATCTATTGATTCTTCAAATGATAAGGATTGTTTCTTAGAAAACAATTCATGACCTTTTGCTAGCAATTTTATTTCTGCCACTTTATTATCATTACTTGATGATTTATCTAAACGTAAAATAATTTCACAATTAATTAATCCTTCATATAAATTAGATAATTTATTTACTTTTTCGTTTGCAAAATCTATTAATTTTTTGTCTGCATCAAAGTGCACTGATTGAAGATTAGTTGTCATAATCGATTTTTTTATTGGTTAGTGTTTATGTTTATTTATGAATCACCACGAGGGTGAGCTTTTTTATATGATTTTTTTAAATTTTCGATGGTATTGTGAGTATAAATTTGAGTTGCATTTAAGCTAGAATGTCCCAACAAATCTTTAACAGCTAAAATACTAGCGCCATTATTTAATAAATGTGTAGCAAAGGTATGTCTAAGCACATGTGGGCTTTTCTTTTGTAATGTAGTAATTTGTGAAAGGTATTTTTTTACAATAATATATAATGCATTCTCAGATAAAGCATTTCCTTTCTCGTTAACCAACAGCATCATATTTTGTAAGTTTAGTTCTTGTTTTACTTTTAAATATGCCTCAAGGTTACATTTTAAGCTAAAACTTATTGGTAAAATTCGTTCTTTGTTTCCTTTACCTAAAACTTTAATAGTTGAGGCTAGCAAATTAGTATTAGCTTCTGTTAAATGGGTTAATTCTGAGCGCCTTAATCCTGTTTGATAAAGCATATCTAAAATAAATTTATCTCTAATCCCAACAAATCCTTCTTCAAATTCGATATTAGTAAATAAAGAATCCATTTGATGCTCATCAATAAATACTGGTAGACGCTTACTATTTTTAGGTCCAGTAATTTTCAACATTGGATTAACCTTTACAATTTCTTGTTTCATTAGAAATCGGTACAATGTCTTTAATGATGATAATTTCCTATTTACTGTTTGTGGGGTTTGCTTATCTTTCGAAAGCTGTGTAATCCAGCCCCTAATGTGCTGGTAATTTATTTCAGAAATTTCTACCGATTCTTTATCGAATTCCAAAAATGAAAAAAACTGATTAAGATCGTGTTTGTAGGCAATTAGGGTGTGAACAGAGACTTTTTTTTCGTGCTGCAAGTATTCAAAAAAGTGAGTTAAATGAGTATTTAACATAAAAAAACCTAAGACTACAACGAATTTAAGTTTTAAATCCGATATAACCTTAGGTTAATTCTTAAAATTTATTAAATAATTAAGCTTCTGAAGCGCCTAATTGCATTTTTTGCTTGTAAACCGCTTTAATACGAGTTTGGCGGTTAGTAATTGACGGTTTTTCAAAGTTTTTACGGCTACGTAATTGCTTTACAACACCTGTTTTTTCAAATTTCTTTTTGAATTTCTTTAAAGCTTTTTCAATGCTTTCACCTTCTTTTACTGATACTATTAACATTATATAATTTTTATTAATTTTTAATTTGGGTGGCAAATATATAGCTTTAACTCATAAGTACCAAATTATTATCACATTATTTTTCTTAATTTAGCCTTACTTATAAAATTAAGATGAAATTGTTGTATTTCTTAGCTAAGATAATGAAAAAGAAATACTTGTTTTATAAAACAACTAATAAAATAACATTTGATATGAAAAAAATAGCATTAAGTATAGCAACTGTATACATCGTATTAATAAGTTCTTGCGTAAAAGAACGTACTTGCCAATGCAAAAATTCTAGCTCAACTTATGATGCTGGAACCGTTGACAAAACAAAATCACAAGCAAAAAAATATTGTAAAACTCTTTCGCAAGGAGCAACTACTTGCAGTTTAAAAGAATAATCATATGAAATTTTTGTTTTTAATATTAAGTTTCATTTCTCTTTGTGTAAAAGGACAAACAACTTTTAACACGAAACTTTCTAATGCTGCTATTGAACTCACTAACCAGCAAGTTGTTTACGATCCCAGTTATTTTACAATATCTTATCCTAATGGAGATGTACCAAGTAATAAAGGAGTTTGCACTGATGTTGTAATAAGAGCGTACAGAAAGCTAGGAATTGATTTGCAAAAAGAAGTACATGAAGATATTAAACTCAATTTTAATAAATACCCAAAAATATGGGGGCTTAAAAAGCCTAATACCAATATAGATCACCGCAGAGTGCCTAATTTAATGGTATTTTTTGCACGAAAAGGTATAGTTAAACCAATTTCTAAAACAAGTTCTGATTACTTGCCTGGTGATATTGTGTGTTGGAATTTAGGTGGGGCAATTACTCACATTGGTCTAGTAGTGGATAAGAAATCGGAAGATGGGCTAAGGTATTTAATAGTTCATAATATTGGTGGTGGACAGGTTTTAGCAGATTGTTTATTTAGCTATAAAATTATTGGACATTACTCGTATAAAAAATAAATCTATTACCTTCGCAGCCCTATGAGTAAAATAAAGAAAAATATTTTTGTTGAAAATGCTGAAATAGTAGACATTTCATCTGAAGGAAAATCTGTTGCTAAAGTTGATGGAATGGTAATTTTTGTTGATGGTGGTGTACCTGGTGATATTGCAGATGTAATGATTACACGTAAAAAAAATAGTTACGCCGAAGGACATATCACAGCTTTAAAAAAAGAATCGCCCAATAGAATTGCCCATAAATGTGAGCATTTTGGTGTATGTGGTGGATGTAAATGGCAACACCTTAATTACGAAACGCAATTATTTTTTAAGCAAAAAACGGTATCAGATGCCCTTACTCGTATTGGAAAATTAGATATTTCAACACTTAAGCCAATTTTTGCAAATGCTCAAAACTATTTTTATCGTAATAAATTAGAGTTTTCATTTTCTGATAAAAAATGGCTTACAACAGAAGAAATAAAAAGCAATGAAGCAATTGATAATAGGAATGCTTTAGGATTTCATATTCCTAAAATGTTTGATAAAATACTAGACATTAAAAATTGTTATTTACAATCTGAACCATCAAA
>CALMMX010000328.1 GCA_937868545.1 uncultured Bacteroidota bacterium | reverse complement strand
AAGGTTGTATTTTTATAGTATCTAATATTATAGTTACAACCCCCATTTTACGTTTGCGTATATAAACAGGGTTTTTACCAGCTATAGTTTTTTGTGTTGGTGTTGTAATTAAACTAGCATACGGATAATGAGTGTCTCCATTTGAATTATAATTACCAAAAGCTCCACCTCCGCCAAATGGATAAGGTTGCCCTGGCACTGTCCACTTAGGAACAGCTATGCTAATATTTAAACTATCGCCACTAATTGATGGATTTAATAAATTTACATATTTTACCTTAAAATACGCGTCAATATAGCTGTCATTTACAATTTTAGTATTTGTTTTACCAACATCTATGGAGTTTACAGAATATCCACCACAAGGATAGCTTTCATCCTTACCATAGGCATTACTGATATTTACAAAGTAACTAAGGTTTTTATTGGTTCGTAATTTTTCTTTATCAAAATAGCATTCTCCATTATTATCAGTAATTGCACTTGCAATTATTTTACAACTTGCATTACCTGCAAAAATACCACCACCATTTTCACCTTTTTTTTCTACTATAACAATTGTGGCATTACTAATAGGCTCTCCCATTGCATAATTATAGGCAATTACCTTTATATCTGTCTTCTTTTTGCAGGTGGTAAATACCAACAATATAATTATAAATAAGCTGTATTTTATCATTGTAATATAATTCTATCGGTTTGTGTATATGATTTATTACTTACGGTTAATAAATAAATACCTTTATCAAAGTTACTTAAATTTATGGTATTTACCACATTGCCTATTTGGCCTGTTTGTATTATTTTACCTGTAATATCAGTTATGGTATAGTTAAACTCCTCGTTATTATTTATAACGTAATACAAATTACCATTTGTAGGGTTGGGGTATAAGGCTATACTAATGGTTTTAGTTTCTTGTTGTAGTTTTTGTGTATTTGCACGTTTTGTATAAATGGGGCGAGCTTGTTTTATATTAGCATCAGGCAAATTGCTATTTGCTAAACGCTGCGAGGAACTAAAAGGATTACACATGTTTGGATCGGTGTATATATAAGCTCTAAAAATACTGCCCGCCTTAGCACTAAAACCAGCCCCTAAAACAATTGAACTTTGCCCATCGCCATTATTAGCACGCATGGTTACTACAGCATTTGTATCAACAATAAAATCACCCGGAGAAGTTCTTACTCTTTTATACCTTGGACTTTCATGCTCATATATGTTTTGGTTACCAGCAAGTATGCTATTGCGTGCTTCAAAATCGGCATAATATTTTTTATAATCGTAATATCCATCACACTCATGCTTTTCGCCACTTATAGTTCTGTTGCTTAAGTAAAGAGTTTGTGGTGCAATTTCTTCCACTAAAAATTCGCCCGAGTATGGGTTAGGATCTTCTACATGTATGGTATTATCATAATAATATTTATCTAATCTTGTATTTGCCCAAATAGCATCATAAGGCGTATAATCATAATGATTGGTGGGAAACGTTAAATGAGGATACCCAAAATCTTCATGTGGAGAAGGATTATCAAATGGTGCACTTGCTCGTTTATTTTGATACATTAAATTTAAACCAACAATTACGTTGCCTGGTATTAAACTTAAATTTGGTAAACGTGGTAGGGTATTATTGCCAGGTAAATGTAAATCTAAACCACTAACGGTTGGGCTAAAGCCAACTTGGTTTTCGTTCCATTGTTCTAAATTGCAATCGGCAAATGCTGCGGTATAAGGATTAGGACTACCAGATAATTTTCTTCCTAAAATAATATGTGCTGGTAAGGTGCTAGCAGAAGTTACATCATATGGCTGGCGTGTACCAAAATACTGGTCTGCAATATAATTATGGTCGTGGTATTTAGGGTGTCCAAAACTAACAAACCAATTATAAAAAAATGTACGAAAAGATGTTCCTAATTGACAGTAAAAAGCTTCATTATTTAAAGCACTTATAGGTCTTCCTTTAGCTTCACGGTAAGGAGAAATGGTTAAAAAGCCTGGAGGAGGCGATATTCCATATTGAGTTCCTGCTGGAGAAGCACACCAAGCGCTTGGGGATTGATTATAAATGAGATTATCAGTAGGTGATAATATTTGAGGAATACCATTTGCATTCCCTTGGCTCACTGCAATACGATATGGATTTTTAGGATATCCTTTTAAATTGTCTGGATGTGAAGTTGGAGTTATATTAACTAAGTCAGAAAAATAAGTGTCAAAATCTGGATGATGCCCCATATTCCAATTACTTGAACCAATGTAATTCATATTATCAATATGGTATAATGTGTTTTGAGTAGCTACGCCATTTTTTTTAATTAAATCTAATGCAAATTGGCAAATTAAAGAATTATAAATATCACTTGTATTTGCAGGCAAATACCATACACTTTTTTCAAAATCCATAAACATTTGTTGGCCAATAGAAGTGTTACTACCTTGCGCTTCATGATCAATAGCAATCCAAGTTTTAGTGCGATGGTTATCTTTTAAATTTCTTTTTGAAGTACCGTCAAACGACTCGCATGCATATTTCTCATTTTGATATTCCATTAAAGTTAATGCCATTCTACTTGCTAAAGCCCCTGCACTAAAACCAGCAACAATTAACTCATGTTTTGCTTTTTTAATTACATCACCATATATTGCAGGTGGGTATTCTGGATCTAAATCGGCACCTGGATTTGTGACATTATCAATTTCACTTAAAATTTTATCATTAATATTATTTAATACAACACTAGCTATGAAGGCTGATGTTTGCAAGTAACCAATACCATCATAAAATCTTACTATCATTACATCATAGCCTTCTTTTCTTATTTTATCTAAAATATTATTTCCATTATCACCAAAAGAATTTCCTCCTGCTGCATCTTTAGAAGCATCAGTATAAAAACCATTATAAGTTTCATATAGTGGTCCTCGCCAACCATCTAATGCGAGTGCTGCTCCAAAACTATCATTTATCCAAGCGGCATTACTATTAGCAACTAATGATTTTCCGTCTTTTGGATTATATCCTGCAAAAATAATAAAAGGCTTTCTTATTTTTTTTGCAGTATTTCCGCAGCCATACCAAACACCAATTTCTGCGTATCTATCGGTTTCTAAATTGGGAGTAAATTCATTAGGATAGTTATATTGATTTAAATCAATTGTTTTTATTTCATAATTTTCATCATAAGGTTGGTAAGTACTGCTTAGTAGCCTAGCAATATTATTATCTATTACATTTAATTCACTTCTACTATAAAGAGTATCTCCATTACTGTAAATTACACAAGTTAAAAATTGCTTAAATCCCCCACTTGTGTACACTGCTTGAAAATTTGTATTTAATGAAACTGGTTTAAAACCTAATCCATCATCCAAATCTACTTGAATGGAATTTATAGAAATGGAATTATTTGAAAAAATAAATTCGGGTTTAATTATAAATTGCGGATTTAAAGTATTAACCTCAATATTAAGAGGTGCAACACAAAAGCGTTTTGCTTTTGTATATAATTTATTTAAATCAGTAGTGTTTTCAACTATTCTATGGCTTGACACAATCATTGAACCATCTAAAAATGCACTATCTCTAATCAAATGCCCACTTATATCAATAATCCCAAATGGTAGTACATTATTTTGTTCAATGTATTTATTTTTTAAACTATCTAAGTATAAAAAACCTTTAATGCTATCCGGATTGTTATAACTCATCCGAATAGAGTTTTGAATAAAATAAAACTCTAACATATTAAAAGAACTATCACTCAAAAGACCATTAGCAAAAGGCGTTTTAGGAATAGCACCAGCTTTATTAAGCAAGTAACCACTTGGGTAATGTTCTTTAGGTAATAATCCAAAAGTTAAATTTTGAGCATCATTATAAGTGTTTACTTTAACAGTATCTGTAATTGGTACTTGGCTGTATACTAATTGTATAATACCAAAATAAAAAAATAAGAATATTTTTTTCATAGTAAATTATTGTTTCAACTATTTATTTTCGAGTGCAATTATTCTATTTTTCAACTCTTCATTTTCCTTTTTTAATTCAATTAAATACAAATAAATATCTTCTATTTTTTCCATTTGCTTTATTTGTAATTCACTCAAATTAATCCCATCTGTTTCTACAACTGCAGCACTAGGTATATTTGGCAAATGCATATTGTGTTTTACGTATGCTTCAACATCTTTTAAAGGCATAAGTTTATATTTTTCTGAAAACACATAATCTGGAAAAGCAATGCCCACAGGCATTACATTAATTTCGCGAGCGTAAACATAGCCATTGCTTTTCACTAAAAAATTAGTTTGCCCAATATTATTTGTAACTTTTATTGCCTCTGTTTGAAAAGAAAGTTGTTTTATGTTTAATGATACTAAATTATTTCTAACAGGATCCCCAATTTCAAAATAAGCACTTGTACTAACAAAACCACCACCTTTGGCTATATTGACCCCACCAGAACAATTTTCATTTATTCTTAAAACACCTAAGCTACTTCCTGATGCAAATGTTGTAGGGTGAACTAAATTAATAAAACCATCAACTTTATCTGTTTGTATGCTTAAATGATTTTGATAAACACCTGTTGATGGTGCTAAAACCGTCAATTCTTTTACAAATGTGCCACCATATAAATTTTGTCCGCAATAATAGGTACTTGAGGACGATGCCGCAGATTTATAATTTAATAATGAAGTTGAATCAATACCTAATCCAATAATATTAGTAGTTGGATTTATAACATAATTTTTTAAATCAAATGCATTTGTGCCAAATCCTATCTTTATACCATCATTTAATTGTAATGTTTTATTAATAGAAAATGTTCCATTTACATTTAAATCATTTGCTTTTAAAGTACCATTAACAACTAACATGGTATCTGTTGTTGCTGGAGCAGAGCCAATAATCGTTTTACCATCTGCATTTACAACAAACGTTTCTTTGTTTGTTGTTTTATTATAAGTACTTATTGCTTTTTTAGTATTAACAGTTTGTATAGTTAAACCATTATCATTCCATGCATCAACAGTTAAGCGAGAGTTTGGGTTTGCTGTTCCCACACCAACCATACCATCATCTGCTAAAAACAATAAATAATTATTGGCATTACTACTTCCAAATGGCTTCCAAAAATTTAAACCTGGTTTTGTAAAAGCACTTGGAGCATACTCAATTCCCCAATCGCCATAAGGGCTTACTCCTCCATCAAATACAAGCATTGGTCCACCATAAGTATTCGTTCCTGATAATCTTAATGCTCCATCATTAAATTTAAATTCTTTCCCACCTGTATTGCTTGGTATATTAGTTCCAAAACCAATAGTACCATCTGGTTTAAACCACATACTGTTTGTATTATTGGCTTTAATTATAAAGTCATAATTATTACATGTACCAATACTTGCTTCGGTTACTCCCAAAGAAGTTGAAAAATTATCTCCACCCATTGTCCAAAATGGTGCTAAAGAAAAACAACTAGCACTTAATCTACTTGCAGGTAAAGTTCCCCACGTACCATCGCCAAGCAATACTTGACTGGAAGTTCCAAAATTTAATTTCTGTAATACACCATTTTTATTTGTTAACACTACTCCATGATATAAATTATCGTCAAACTGCATAATTTTAACATCACCTGTTGGTCTTAATCTAAAAACTTCACTACCATTAGCTTTGAAAATAATAGGGTTATTATTATTTGTCCCAAAATAACTAGAACCACTTGTGTTATTACCATTAGTAAGCCAGTTAGTACTGGTTTGTGACATTATAATTGTAGTTAATAATGAAAACGAAAGTGTAAGATGTTTTTTCTTAATATTTTGAGATTAATAATCTAATATCTGTAAAATAATATTTATTTACAAAAAATATTAAAAATTAGATGTCTATAAAATCAATACTTTAATTTTATTCCTAATTATTTGTTTATCTAAAAAGACTTGATATAGCTCACTATTATTTACATCGGACTTTTGTCATATCAATTATATATAAAACCATAGTTGATACGTAAGAACTTTTTATTCTATATTGTGAGTTAACTCAAAATTGAGATTACCATCATCGCTATAGCGTTAAGGGCTACCGCTATAGCGGTAGCCTAGTAAACTATAGAAATTTACTTTTTTCTATAGCGATTGCCATCGTCGCTATAGAGTTAAAGGCTTTCGCTATAGCAGCAACCCAGTTCACTATAGTAATTTTCTTTTTTCTATAGCGAAGACATAGTTCGCTATAGAGATCACCCTTGTCGCTATAGACTTAAGGGCATTCGCAATAGTGATAGCTATTGTCGCTATAGCGA
>CALMMX010000327.1 GCA_937868545.1 uncultured Bacteroidota bacterium | reverse complement strand
ACTGGATTTTTATCAACCTTAAATTCTCAAAATAGGCTAAACGAGGTTATTGAACAACAACAGTGGGTTTACGACTATGGCACAACAACTAAAAGGCTTATAGGAGCTAGTTTTACAGAGTATAAAGATTTTTCAACTCAAAATAGTTTGCCAACTTCTCAATTACTCCCTGTAAAATCCTACAACTTAGAAACTGCAAGTCCCATATTAGAATCGGCATTTGTGCCAACCACTTTTTCGGGTTCTACTTTTAATATAGATACTCGCTTTAAACCTTCAAATGAACTTAATTTTGATAATAAGGATAATCTTATTAAAAAAAGTATTTTTAATGCAGGGTTAAAAAACAACAGCACCAATATTTTTGGGCATAATAAAACCCTATTAATAGCTCAAGTTAATAATGCTAACGAGGCTGATTGTGGTTTTACAAGCTTTGAAAGTGATGACCAAAATTTATGGACCATTAATACTCCTGTTACCTTAATTACAAATGATGGGCATTGTGGAACACAATCTCGTTTAATTCCTCCAAACACCTTTGGGCCCACTCGCAATTTTGTGCCAAGTACAGATGCTCAAAATAAAAAATTTATTTTATCATGTTGGATAAAAACAAATTCAAGTGCAACTGGTTCCATTGGTTCTTTAGTTTTAACAAGTGTAAACCCAATTACTGGTGCAATGTACCCTAGCGTTAGTGGCTCTTATATGGTTACAACTTTAAATAATACTAATAATACCTGGCAGTACATTGAAGTTGAAATTGACCTAAAACAAATTAAAAACACAGCAGGGCTTCCATTAAGCACTACATTAGGCATTGGCAGTTTTATATGGAACCAAAATGCAACAGTTAATATTCAAGTTGATGATATTCGTTTTTATCCTAAAGAAGCTCGAATGTCTACATTTACATACATACCCGCTGTTGGTGCAAGTAGCGTATCTGATGAAAATAGTAATTGCCAATTTTATGAGTACGATACATTTGGACGACTTAAAATAGTAAAAGACCAATTTGGTCGTATTTTAGAAAAAACAGATTACAATTATAAACCCTAATTACTTTAACACAAATTAGAAGTGTTGTTAAAATAATAAATTAGAAAATAAAAAAATAGGTATTCATTAACTTTAATAGATATATGCAAAAAATAATTTATAGTATACTTTGGTTTTGTTCCCTCAGCATTGCAGTAGGACAAACCACTAATCAAAACTTTATTAAAAAAACTATACCTGTTAGCCCTGTTACTACAGAAGCTGCATTAAACGCTTTGGTAAGTGGAAGTAAAGTAGAAAGTATTAGTTACATTGATGGGCTTGGCAGAACCTTGCAAGATGTTTTAATTAAAGGTTCACCAATTGGTAATGATATAGTTCAACCCTATTATTATGATCAATATGGAAGACAATCCATTCAATTTTTACCATACGTAGATCCTAGCCTATCTGGTACTTATCGCGATCTAGCTTATAGTGCCCAACCAGCATTTTATACAAATCAAACCAAAGTTGCTAAAACGCCTTATGCTTATTCCGAATCTGTTTTTGATGGTTCCCCACTTAACAATGTAATTGAAAATTCTGCACCTGATACTGATTGGAAATTAGGTAATGGACATACCACTAAAGTTAGCACATCCTCAAATATTGATAATGACATTTTAATGTTTTACAAAACTGCAACGGGCGATTTTAATTTAGATGCAGCTCATGGGTATTATTACAGTGGCAACCAGCTTATAGCTTCAAAGGTTACTGATGCGCAAGGCAACTATTCTTTTATTTATACTGATAAACAAGGTAAAACCATTTGTACTCGTCAGTTTTTAGAGGTACGTTATGCTGGTCCTGGTAGTACATTACCCTATAATTATTACCTTACTACCTATTTAATTTATAACGATTTTGGGCAACCAGAAGTAATAATACCACCAAAGGCATTTGACTTAATGGTAAGTAATGACAATTATTCTATAAATGCACTTACCCAAGATTTAGTTTTTAAATATGTATATGACGAACGCCACCGCCTTATTGAAAAAAAAGTGCCAGGTATTAGTTGGACATACATTGTTTATAACCAACTAAACCAACCAGTTTTATTTAGAGATGCTAACCTAACTGCTCAAAACAAATGGAGTTTTATAAAATACGATGTATTGGGGCGCCCAATATTATCTGGTTTATTTAATGCTACAGGTTTAACCAATTTTTCTACCAGAGCATTAGCTCAAGCACAGTTTAATTTAAGCCAACCTGCTATTGGCGAAAGCGAAGTAGTATTAGATGCAAGTAACCCTTATGGATATACGAATGTAACCCTTCCTAATACAGGTTTAGATATTTTAACTGTAAATTATTACGATGATTATGATTTTGATAATAATGGAGCAGCCGATTATACATTTAATGCAACAGCTATACCATGTACACAAATTGCTACTGGAGGTAGAACTTTTCCTTGCACACCATATACTAATACGGCTACAAAACGTACAAGAGGTTATTTAACAGGTTCCCGCATTAAGGTATTAGACCCCACAAACCCCACCCAATGGCAAATTGCCGCTGTGTTTTATGATGATGATGGGCAAGCCATACAAAGCCAAAGTAACGACCACATGGGCGGTACCGATTTGGTAAATATGGTGTATGATTTTGCTGGTAATGTAATACATACCCAACAACTACATACCTTAACTGGGCAGGCAAACTTGCAAATACTCAACCACATGACTTATGATAAAATGGGTAGACTCACTCAAGTTGACCAAAAAAATAATAATGATGGAGCAATAATACTTTCTAATTATAATTATAATGAACTAAGCCAGGTTATTGAAAAAAATGTACATAAAATTTCAAATGCAGCGGGTTATACCTTTTTACAATCTATGGATTACCGCTATAATATACACGGTAACCTCACCTCTATTAATAATATTGATTTAACAAGCGATATGGCTTCTAACCCACTTAATGGAACAAATGATGATGTTAATGATATATGGGGTATGCAGCTTAATTACAATACAAATACCAGTGGAGTAAATGGCACAAAACAATATACTGGCAATGTATCCGAAAAAAAATGGCGCTCTATTACAGATAATATTAAAAGAGCTTATGGTTATGATTATGATAAAGTTGATAGATTAAAAGCATCAACTTATATTGAGTACAACACAAGTACTTCTGCTTGGGCTACTAATGCCGGTAAGTTTGATGAAAAAGATATTACCTACGATGCAAATGGTAATATTATGAGTTTAAAACGCTATGGCTACCAAGTAGCCACAAGCAGTTTTGGTTTAATAGATAATTTAACTTATCAATATAATGGTAATTTTTTGGGAGCAGTAAATGATGCTGTAAGCACCCATGGGCAAATGGATTTTAAAGATAATGGAAGCGTAATAACTAATGAGTATAGCTATGATGGAAATGGAAATAAAATAGCAGATCCAAACAAAAAAATTACAAATATTACTTATAACCATTTAAACCTCCCTACATTAATTAATTTTAGTACAGGTGGTGGGGCAGATAAAATAGAATATACCTACGATGCATCTGGAGCACGCCTTCGCAAAAAAGTTACCCAAGGCTCAATAATAACTACTAAATATTATGCGGGTGTTTTTGAATACATAAATAACAGTGGCACAACTGTGTTAGAAAGTTTTCATACCAGCGAGGGGCGCTGTGTACCAACCAATGCAAGTGGCACACTTACTTTTAGGTACGAGTACCAGTATACAGATAATACAGGCAACGTAGTAATGGCTTTTACCGATATGGATGGTAATGGCACTATTACACCTGCAAGCGAAGTAATACAACAAAGCAGTTATTACAGTTTTGGTATGCGTATGGAGGGCTTAAATACCCTACAAATTGGGGTAGAAAACAAATACAAATTTGGAGGTAAAGAGTTACAAGATGAGCTAGGTTTAAACGAATTAGATTTTGGTGCTCGTTTTTACGACCCAGCAATTGCCCGTTGGGGTTGTATTGACCCAATGGCAGATGCCGCTCCAAACTGGACGCCCTTCCGCTACTGCTTCAACAATCCAATAACAGTTACCGACCCTACGGGGATGATAGAGTCAAATGATTTTACTGAAAATGAAGACGCTCAAAGTGGAATTTCTACACAAACAGTAACTCCAAAATATGCATATATTGGAGTTACTCAAAAAGATGGTTCTATAGTTTACGACTGGGTTAAAGTTGATGGTGGTGGCTCTGGCGGTGGTGGCAAATCAGGTGGAGGTTCAGGTTCATCAGGTGGAGGTACAGGTTCATCAGGTGGAGGTAGTTCAGGTGATAACTCTAATCCACCACCCACAGTACTTGATGCAAAAACCGAAGCGGAGGGGCCAACTATGAGTGATGAAACCAAGGAAAATGCAGGCAAAATAATGAATATTTTGGCCAATAGCGGTCATATTGATGGTAGTGAAGGTGCAAGCAATGGGGGGAACAATACCAGCTCAAATACAACAGCTATTATAAGTACTGCAAATGGAGTAGCAGGCATTATTCAAGGTTATACTGAAAATGTAGTTTTTCAAAATAAAATAGGAAACGCTTTTTCTAAAAGTTCAAATGCACAAGCAGCTCTTTATCAAAGAATGTTATATCAACCTAGTGGCTTTGTTGGACCTAAAATTGCGAAGACAACCGTTAAAATTGCAAAATTGGTTAAAGGAGTTGGTATAGCAGGAGCAGGTCTCGGAATAGCAACAGACCTTGTAGGTATAATTAATTATGCTAAACATAAAAACCCTAATACAAATCATGTAGTGCATCCAATTAAAGCTAGTGTTAATACTATAATGACTGGTATTGGAATTTGGGGAGGGCCTCCTGGTTGGATTATTTCTAGTATTTACTTTATAAATGATGCTATGACTCCATCTGGTAATACTGTTCCAAAACTTTTGATGACTCCTTTTAAGGCTGTTCGTGATAATACAAACGTAAAAATTAAATTTCCATAAATATTAAAAACATGAATTACAATTTCTATCATTTTGTTTATTATAAATTATATAGTTTAGCTATAAAAACAGAGGAAAAATGGAATATAAGTATGCAGATGCCAGAAATGGTTGCCGCAGTTTCATATTCGATATTATTATTATTGAATATAGGATTTATATTACTCTTTCTATATAATTATTTAAAAATTGACATAGAAGTATCTTCTTTAAGTGGAGTAATAGCGATGATTATATTGTATTTGTTACAATACTTCATATTTATATACAAAAAGAAATATTTATATATTAAAAAATATTTTGATGAAAAAAATAAAAAAAAACAAACATTTGTATTTTGGCTATATATTTTTATTTCTATAATGTCCTATTTTATTATTTGGCAGTAGTTGTGCAGAGCGACTAATTTAGTGCAGAGCGACTATGCAGAGCGACTAATTTAGATTTGCAATCTGAATTTATGCAAAGTTCGGGGTTTGATATTATGCTATAATAATGTTAGTGTTAAAGTGTTATTAATTAATATTAGTAACTGATTAAAGTTGTTTGAGGTTTAGCAAAGCGTAACCTCAAACTTAAAATATTAGAATATTTAAACTACAAAAAAATCAAACACTAACAATTGCAATTGTTTTAAAACCTGTTTGCAATTTGTTCCTTTATTCACTGTAAAAAATATAAATTTTTATCCTTTTTACTAAATCTCCTTTTCAATAAATTTAATATTCAAAGTTTCTAATTCAGCTAATAAAGGCTCATAAATTTCTTTAACAATAGGAATTTGAACTCCATATAATTTAAACTTTCCAGTTAAGAAATTTTTAATAGAAATTGCTAATGGCAAACCAACTGTTTTAGCCATTGCGGTATGCACTTCGTCATCACCAATTACAACCAAAGATGATGTCATTTTTTTTGCTTCACCATTTAATTCGTATTCAAATAAATGTTGCATTACAATCATATCTTTATCGCCTGCCTTTAACAACCACTTTTCTTCTAATAAATTTTGCAGCAATTCGGCTGGTGAACCTTCTACTAATGTTATAGGTTTATTAGAAAATAATTCCAAATACTCTAACATATTAAGTATTTCTGCATCAATTTCGTTACCCATAAAAGCAATTAATTTTTCCTTAACAGTACCATTACCTACTGGTAAATAGGATTGAAGAAGGTCTGTGTATGATAATGCATTGGCATTTTTTATTTTAAAAGAATCATCCGTTAATCCTAACTTAACAAACACATTCCATGCTTTGCAATATCCAATTTGTCTTAATGTTCCACGTAACATAGTATTTACTCCATCTAAACCATAAGGCTCTTTGTATCCAATACTATCGCGATTAGCATAAGCATCAAATTGTCCATAACCATCAACATCTATAGTACATATTTGTGTAAACAAACGGTTATACGGTATAAACTTTAATTTTCCATCTTCAATAAATTGAGCAGTTCCCTGCCCTGCTAAAATAACATTCCTAGGATTCCAACTAAACTTGTAACCCCACGGATTATCATTGCTTTCTGGTGCTACTAAACCACCACAAAACGATTGAAAGCTCGTTATTTTTCCACCCTTAGCTTGTATGTCATGAATTACTTGCATAGCTGAAGCATGATCAATTCCTGGATCCAATCCACATTCATTCAACAAAATTAAATTCTTACTCTTAGCTTCTTCATTCAACTCCTTCATATCTGCACTAACATAACTAGCTGTAGCAATATGTTTTCCTAACCTCACACAATCCCTGGCAACATCTCCATGCATAAAAGCTGGCAACATTGATACTAC
>CALMMX010000326.1 GCA_937868545.1 uncultured Bacteroidota bacterium | reverse complement strand
CTTCAATAAGCTTTAATAGTTTATTTCCTTCTTTTCCTAAATATTCGGGCATCCACAGCAATAAAATTTTATGGCCAGCTTCAAAACTTTTAAGGCTTAGCTTACGCATAATATCGTTGCACTCTTCGGCAGTAATATTGCCTTGCTTATTTTCGGCACCTATCATTTGTAACCAATCGTATGCGTTGCCATAGGGAAATTGTTTTACAAATTCTCTCCAATCGGAAATGTAATCGGAGCTGGTAGGTTTTTCTCCAGCTTTTTTGGTAATTACGGGAAAGGAAAAATGTAAATCGGGATGAACTAATTGATTGGCTTTTTGGTAAGATTCAACTTGTTCTAAATGATCGGGATGAATAAATTTTGGTCCGCTAGTTAATGCACTCATTCCTCCAAATAAATCTTCTACCACAGGAGCTTCAGCAGGCTGACAAACAACAAATTGTGCAAATGCTAAAGCCAATGGCAATGCACCACTACCTTCTTTCCCTAAAAAAAGTAATGCATGTGATAAACGGTTTTGCTCTACCATTTCGGTGAGGTGTTGTTTTACTGCATGTTGACCAATAACATCTTTAAATAGCATAAGAAAGCGAAGATAACAGCAATTTATTTTACCACAGAGGTAAGAAGAATAGAGAGTTTCACGGAGAAGATATTGAACATTAATTATTTTCTGTGAAGCCCTAAACACCTGTATTCTGTGGTAAGATATTTATTAGGTTATGGAAAAATTTCAGCATACTGTTTTAAACAAAAGGGCTGCATCAATATATTTGATGCAGCCCTTTTGCGTATGTACAATAAGTAATTATTAATTTTTAATCATTGTTTTACTTGTTCTGTTACCATCGGCATCTAAAAGAGTTACCACATAGTTTCCTTTCTTCAATTTACTAACATCAATACTACTTTGCGTTGTGTTAGCTTTAACAGGAATACTCATCACATTTTTACCATCAATTGTATTAATACTAATATTTGCATCTACTATTAACTTAGTGTATGAAAGTATTAAATTGTTCTGTACTGGATTTGGAAATACTTGAAATCCAATAGATCTTTTTGGTGATACAGCAACAACATTGCTATAAGTAATTTTACCGTCGTTAGTCACAAATTTTACTCTGTAGTAAGTGGTAACAGTTAAAACAGTATTGTCATTCATCTCATAATTATTTCTATTAGATGCAATAACATTACCAAAACTTGTAAAATCTCTTCCATTAGAGCTTTTTTCAGCAACATAGTTTACTACATCATAATCGCCATTTACTACCCAAAATACTTTTGCTGTACCATCGTCGTTTTTAGCAGCATTAAAAGCCAATAATCTAATAGGCAAAGCTGATGAACTAGGCACCATTTGTATTCCTCTAAATGCAGTGTTTGTAGGAGCAGCAAGAACAGTAACTGGGATAGCTGAAGGTGACCCATTATAACCTGTTGCATCTACAAAGTTATGTATAGGTGAGTTGCCAGAAACTGCATATATAGTAACTGTTGAACCTGAAGTAGAGGCTGTCATACCTCTATAAGTTACACCAGTATTAAAAATGCCAACAGAATCCCAATTATTGGTTGTAGTATTTAAACAATACTTTCTTATACCGCTTGGTGCAGCATCGCTCGAAAAATACATAGTATTGAAACCAGCAGGTCCGCCTGGTAAATTGGTAAAATAAACATTATTAGCTGTAATTGAAGTAGGAACGCCAGGAAATTGAACCATGGTTTGATTAGCAGTTGTTGGAAAGCCAGCAATTCGACCAACTCTTACAGCACCAGAACCTGTGCCAACAATTAAATCTCCGCCCCAAGCTTGTATAGTTCTATTATTTGTTACAGTAGTACTAACAGTAATAGAAGTATCATTTAATGTACCAGTGCTGCCATAAGGTACATAACGAACACCAAGATTGCTTCCAACTAAATAAAACTGATTACCATCATTACTTGCTGCACCTCTTGCATTTCCAGTAGATTTGGGTATATCTACAAGCGTTTTTGTGTCCCAAGTTCCATTCATTGCAACTCTGCAAAGTGTTCTATGTACACCAACAGCACCAGAAATGGTTGCAATACCAGTATCAGAATTATACCCTGGTAAAACAAAATATTGACCGTTGGCCGATAAAGTCATATTAGCATCATTAGAGGAACTCCCTTGTGTTGTTATTCTGTTATTGCCACTTGTAGCCATAGCTGTGGTATAAGGCAACTCAATAGTTTGAACAATTGTTCCAGATGTTGTTATCTCTATCAGTTTAATTACCTGAGATCGATTGGACAATGGTTGTGCACCACTACCTACTTGTACAACTACAAGGTTGCCAGGTATAAATGGGGTTTGTGCAAATGCAGTGATTGTAATTAATACAAAAAAGGAGAGTAAAATTTTTTTCATATTGTAAAATAATTTATTGGACAAATATATGAAACTAATTTGCTAAAAAAAGTAATCAGAAATTGATGCAGTATAAAACCTTTTAATCCTCATTAAGGAAACAATACTTTACTTTGAAAACTGTGCAGTTTGGTGGAATACCATATACTAAACCACGTAAATAATTATAATCAATTGATTAGCTTGATTATCGCAACGTTGCATTGGCTTAATTTATTCCTCAAAATGAATTATTTGGACTCATTTCGATAAGATAATCAATAGTGAAAGTTGGTTGCTTAAAAGTGTTTACGGTAGTAGCACTAAAAATTTCATCAATCAATTTTAATTCTTTACACACATTACGTAAACCAACTTCATCTTTCTTAACATACCAATGATAAGTGACCCTGTAGCCTTATATTTTATTTTAAAGAATTTAAAAAGTAAGAATTGAAATTTTACAGTTGCTTTTCTTTAAACTTGGCAATGAAGCTTTTACTATAATCGCTTAAAATTAATTTACCGCTGATGGCTGCTCTTTCTTTGAGTAGTTGGTCCCAATGTTCAGTGCCTTTCCAGAAAATTTTCTTCAATTCTTTCATGGCTTCGGGGCTACTTTTTGCAAGCGTATTCGATAATCGAGCAATACTATCATCCATTCCTGCAACATCGCTATGCAGTTCGGTAAATAAACCTTTTTTTCTTGCCCAGTCGGCTGGTCGCCATTTTGTAGCATCGATGGAAAGTTGAGAGAATGCACTAAGACCTAATTTTCTTTCAACTGCAGGCCCAACTACAAAAGGACCAATACCAACCGCCAACTCACTCAATTTAATTTCAGCCCCTTCACTTGCAATGGCATAATCAGCAGCTGCTGCAAGACCTACACCACCACCCACACACTTACCTTGAATTCTTGCAATAATTAATTGTGGGGCTTTACGCATGGCATTAATTACATTGGCAAATCCGCTGAAAAATTTTAAGCCTTGTTCTTCGGTTTGTATAGCAGCCAATTCGTCGAAGCTTGCACCACTGCAAAAAATTTTGTCGCCTGCACTTTTTAAGATGATGACTTTGGTTGCTGGGTTCAATCCTTCTGAATGAATAGTGGTTGCCAATTCGTTCAAAATTTTTCCAGGTAAAGAATTGCTTTGTGGATGATGAAATTCTATTGTTACAATTCCATGTTCACGTTCTACATTTACATAGCCTTGTTTTATTTGTTCTATCATAAGAAATTTTTTAGCTAAGAGTTTGAAAGAGGAAACGAGGTTAAAGGAGAAAAGCAAAAACTATTCTAGACCTTTATTATTAAACACTCTGTGAATACCTTCTTTCATTAAATTGGTTTTAAAGTTTAATAATATACCATGTTTTAAGTTGAGCAATTTTAAATAAGTGTTCAATTGTTTAAAATGAACAGGATGCATATCGTACACACATTTAATTTCTACAATTACTCTTTCGTCTATCAGTAAATCTAATTTGTATGCATTTTCTATTCGTAATTCTTCATAACTAATTGGTAAAATCAATTGCCTGTGTACTTCTACGTTTTTTCTATACAATTCATACACCATACATTCTTCATACACTTTTTCGTAACAACCTGGTCCAATGGCGTTATGTACTTTTATAGCTGATTCAATTATAATTCCAGTGAGTGTATTAATTTCCATAGTTTAATTTAATACTATTTGTTTAACCACAAAACTATCAAATCCTTTTTCTTTCACTCTTTTTCACACCTTCAATCTCTTTTCCTCCTTCACTCTTTTAATCTCTTAGCTACTCTTCTTCCTCTCCACCATTGTTAATATTGTTGCAATACCTGTTAACTCATTTGTTTCATCAATCATTTCAACCAGCCATTTTACAATACCTTTTGGAATATCGGTTGGTTCTTTTTGTTCTTGAATAATTTTTTCTTTGCAGGTAAAACGAATATGAATCTCTGATCCTGGATATACTGGCTTTGTAAATCTCAAATCATCAATGCCATAA
>CALMMX010000325.1 GCA_937868545.1 uncultured Bacteroidota bacterium | reverse complement strand
AACCTTATGTAGCAATTTTAATATAGGCAGTTGGAGCAGTACAATGTCAGTAACAATTAAATCCACGTGTAACTTATTGCCACCAACACATCCTCGAAATAAGAATATTCAATTAACTAGTGCTGGTCTTCGATGGAATTTTAATGAATTTGGAGATTCTCCAATTCAATCTTGGGATTCTTGGGAATGTTTTTGGAACGGAATGTTTTGTAATCTTTGTATCCCTTGTATTGTTGGATTTAATATCGGAAATGACATACCTCCGGGAGTAATAAATTATACTATTCAATATAGAAAGGAATCAGATAGTGGCACACCATGGTCTTTACAAGTAACTAGTTCAACCAATACAGTTACCCTTACCAACTTAGCGCCTTGTACCCGTTACCATTGGAGGGTTAGAGCGAATTGCCCTACGGGATCTAGTGATTGGAGCGAAAATAGGGATTTAGTAACAGCATGTGGTTTAAAAGGAGGTGATGGTGATGGTAAATGCACCAAAATTGAATCAGTAGTTGCGACACCAAAAGAAAATAGTATAACTGACATAAATACTAAAACAACTATTTCATGGCTACCTAGGGATGCAAGTGTTGTAACTCAATATTATACTAAATTAAGAGAAAAAATTAAACCAAGCGGGACAGATGGTGGCACAGGTGATGGTGGAGGAACAGACGATGGTGAGTATGGAACGGCAATAAATGGATCAATAGAGGGTGGCATAAATTCAATTGAATTATCGAATCTCAAATTTGACCAGGAATATAGATTTGAAATAATAACTGAATGTATTCCATCAGATGTTATAGAAGGAGAAACATTGTCAGAACCAACTATAATTGATTTTAGAACCAATCCTGAGAAGTCCATTTACGAAAAGAGTTCTGGGTCGAATAAAGTAACAACATTACAAAATATGAAAATAGTTCCAAATCCAACACGTGGAATATTTGACGTTAGATTTGAAACTACGGAAGAATCAAATGTTACATTAAGGATTTTTGATCTAACTGGAAAAACAATAGCATACGAAGAGTTTACAACTTCTACAGGAATAAATACAAAACAGTTCAATTTGGAAGGCATATCAAAAGGCATTTATTTTGTAGATATGATTAATAATGGGATAAAAACAACTTCAAAAGTGGTTATTGCAGAGTAAGGTAAATCATTTTGTTTGATAAAAGGGTGGCATTAGCTACCCTTTTTTTTTAAAAAGTACTTTTTTGTTAAAAAAGTGTAATGTGATAATGTGTTTATAGTCAGCATTTTAAAATTTTTAAAAGCCTAAAAATCTCCAATAATTGAATATTTATTATTGACAAATGCGAAAAATTGTAATAAAATAAGCTTTACCATTAGTTTAAATTTGAATTGGTAAAATAGTTAATTTATGATAATTAGCTTTTAAACTTTTTTAAAATAATTTATACCCTCTTTTCGTAGTTCTAACAAATTATATTTTAATAAAAAGAAATATTATGAATAATTTAAAATTAAGAGTAGTTCAATTAATTTTGTTTTTTCTTTTCCAATTCAGTTTTGGTTTTTTTCAACCTATCTTTTCGAAGAATATTAAATTGGAAAAATTTAATATTAATTGTGATGTCCCATCAGGATTAACAGCTACAAATATTACTCCTACTACTGCTACTATGAATTGTAATTCGGTGGTGGGAGCTACCCAATATACTTGGCGCTATAAAATAAATGGAGGGACGTATCTTACTGTAAATTCAACTAGCAATACAAGGGCTTTAACAGGGCTTACTCCTGGTTCAACATATCAATTCAGTGTAAAAGCGGTATGTCCTACTGGCACAAGTGCTTATAGTGCAAATATTTCATTTAATACGAGTCCAAATCCTTGTGCTTTGCCTACTGGTATGCAAACAACAAATATAGGCATAACAACAGCAACCTTTTCATGGACTGCAGTAAGTGGAGCACAATCATACAGCTTACAATATAGACAAAAGGCGGCAAATGGAACATGGGGAGCCTGGTTTTCTCCCCCTTCCACTACATCAACAACATATAATGTAACAGGTTTATCGGGTTCAACTAACTGCCAATGGCATGTAAAAACAAATTGTAGCGGTTCTTCCTCAAGTGATTATACAGATCCCAGTACTGAATTTACAACTTTAAGTGCTTGTGCAATTCCTGTAAATCAATCAACGACAAGTATTACACAATCATCAGCTACGCTTAATTGGGCGGCAGTTGCACAGGCCACTTCATACAAAATACAATATAGAGAAAAATATGGAAATGGACAATGGAGTCCATGGGTAAATACTACAACAAATCCGACCGCTTCCACTTATGTATTAACAAATTTAGCGGCAGGCACTGAATACAATTGGCAAGTAAAAAGTGTTTGTTCTGCTTCTTTAGAAAGTGATTGGTCAAGCCCTATTTCGGCATTTACAACTGTTTCATCAGGATGTTTATCACCATTAAATGCAACCACATCTAATATAACAACTTCTAGTGCTTTGCTTAGTTGGACAGCGGTGGGCGGAGTAACAGGTTATAAAATCCAATATAGGGAAAAGGGAACAAATGGCACTTGGGGTAATTGGTTAAATTTAAATGCTACTACTAATAGTTATAATTTATCAAGTTTAAATTTAGCCAAAGAATATCAATGGCAGGTTAAATCTATTTGTTCACCTACTTTAGAAAGTGCGTGGAGTACACCAGTAAATAGTTTTACAACTTTGGCTTGCAACCTTCCTACAAATCCAATAGCAACATCAATTACCACAACAACTGCAGTTTTAGGGTGGACTTCAGGTATGGGTGTTACATCCTATAAAATTCAATATAGAGAAAAGCAGTCAAATGGAAGTTGGGGAGCATGGATTCAACTAATTAGTGCTACCAATTCATTTTCATTGAATAATTTGACACCAGATAAAGACTACCAATGGCAAGTAAAGAGTGTTTGTTCAGGTGGTTTGGAAAGTAGTTGGACTGATCCAATTTCTACTTTTACAACTGTAGCATTAACTTGTTTAACACCAAGCAATCCAATAACTGTAAATATTAAACAAACCTCAGCTACATTCAAATGGAGCCTAGTAAGTGGGGTTAGTACTTACAAAATCCAGTATAGAGAAAAAAATGCACTAGGAATATGGGGAAATTGGATGTCGGCAGGAACATCAACCACTGATTCCTTTAATTTAACAGGGCTTACCCCCGATAAGGAATTTCAATGGCAAGTAAAAAGTGTTTGCTCACCTACTTTGGAGAGCGCTTGGTCAAGCCCTATAAATAATTTTTCTACGTTAGGTTGTAATGAACCTAGTGCATTAGCAACTATTGGAATAACAACCACATCAGCCATTTTAAATTGGAATGCAGTGAATGGTGTGATTTCTTATAAAATACAATATAGGGAGAAATTAACTACAGGGGCTTGGGGTGCTTGGATACCGCTAACTTCAATTGTAGATTCTATAATAATAACAAATCTTATTCCTGACACTGATTATCAATGGCAAGTAAAATCAGTATGTTCAG
>CALMMX010000324.1 GCA_937868545.1 uncultured Bacteroidota bacterium | reverse complement strand
ATTACCTTAGTAAAAAAATGATTGACCGCCAAAGAATAGAACCTTTTTCAAAATTTGAACTACTTGCAAAACAAGTGGTAGAAGGGTTTATTACGGGTTTACATAAAAGTCCTTTTCATGGATTTTCTGTCGAGTTTGCCGAACATCGTATTTACAATTCTGGTGAAAGCACAAAGCATATGGATTGGAAGCTTTATGCAAAAACCGATAAATTGTTTTTAAAGCGATACGAGGAAGAAACAAATTTGAGATGTCAAATAGTTATTGATACCTCTAATTCTATGCTATTTCCGTTAGAAAAGAAGGACGGTTTTAATAAACTAAGTTTTTCGGTTCATGCGGCAGCAGCCTTAATGGAATTATTAAAACATCAACGCGATGCTGTTGGCTTAACTTTTTTTGATAAAGAAATTTATAAGCATTTTCCTGCAAAAAGCAATCCTACTCAGCAAAAAATCATGAATGCAGAGTTGGAATCATTGTTAACTAAATCTGATTTTGAATCAATATCTTCAACCCAATCGGCAAAAGCTTTAAATCAAATAGCTGAAATTATTCATAAACGCTCGTTAGTAGTTATTTTTAGCGATATGTTTGAAGATCAATCAAATATTGAATCGGTTTTTGCAGCCTTACAACATTTAAAATATAGGAAACATGATGTTATTTTATTTCATGTGATTGATAAAAAATTAGAATTGGATTTTGAGTTCGAAAATAGACCTTATCATTTTATTGATATCGAAACTAAAGAAGAAATAAAATTGAATCCAAGTCAAATTAAAGAAGTTTATATTAAAAGAGTTACTGAATACTCTGAATCATTAAAACTAAAATGCGGACAATACAAAATTGATTTTGTTGAAGCCGACATTAATAAAGGGTTTGATGTTATTTTGCAATCGTATTTAGTTAAAAGAGCTATGATGTTAAGGTAATGTTATTTGTTTATTTTACTTTAGAAATTTAGTTCTTATGTATTGCATTAATCCTTAATTTTATTTTAATATTCTAAAATATTTCCAAAAATGAGAGTTGCACTTATTATATGTTTATCAATTTTTTTAAAAATTTGTATTGCCCAAAAAACAGAAAATTTAATTGTAATAACCACTGACGGCCTAAGATGGCAGGAAGTTTTTGCAGGAATGGATGTTATTTTGGCAAATAACAAAGCATTTAATCAAGGTGATAGCTCATACATTTATAATCATTATTGGAATGAAAATTCATTAGAGCGAAGGAAACAATTAATGCCCTTTCTTTGGTCTACCATTGAAAAGAGCGGTCAAATATATGGTAATAGACTTTATGGCAATAATGTAAATAATGCTAATCCTTATTTTTTTAGTTACCCCGGTTATAGCGAAATGATGACGGGTTATGTTGATACTTTAATAAATACTAATAAATATAAAGCAAATCCAAATGTAAATGTATTGGAGTTTATTAATGCACAGCAAAAGTTTAAAGGTAAAGTGTCTGCTTTTGGTGCATGGATAGCTTTTGATAGAATTTTAAACGAGGAGCGTTGTGGATTTCCTGTTATTTCTGCATTTGATAAGGTAGGAGGGAAGAACCCATCTGAAAAACAAAAATTGATTAATGAAATGCTCGAAGATTCTTACAAACCATTTTTGGAAGATGAGTGCTTAGATGTATACACACACTATGAGGCTTTAGTTGAATTAAAAACTAAAAAGCCTAAGGTAATTTATATTGCATATGGCGAAACTGATGAATGGGCTCATGCAGGACAGTACAGGTCTTATTTAGATGCAGCACATCAGGTTGATTCATGGATTAAGCAACTTTGGGAAATGTTACAAAACGACCCACAGTATAAAAATAAAACAACTTTACTTTTTACCACAGACCATGGGCGTGGGGATAAACAAAAAGAACAATGGGTTGGTCATGGTACAAAAATACCTGATTCTTCAGAAATTTGGTTTGCAGTTATGGGGCCAGAAATTAAGGCAAAAGGTGAAGTAAAAGTGCCAATGCAAATTTATCAAAAGCAATTTGCTCAAACAATTTCTAAAATGTTAGGTTTTACTTTTGTAGCAAATCATCCAATTGCTCCAGAAATTGTAGAAATTAATAAATAAATAAATTAAAGTTTCTTTTTAATTATTACTTGAGAAGGTAATTCAATTTCATATATGTTGAAAATTGTTTTTACTAATTGTTCCATCTCTTCTAAAGTATTAAATTTTGAAAGTGAAATACGAATAGAATTTTCCGCTTCTTCTTTTGATAAGCCCATTGCTTTTAAAACATGAGAAGATTCTGTATTTGCTGAAGTGCAAGCAGAACCTAGAGCTACAGCATAATTTGATTTTATTTTTGAAAATAAACTATCGCCACTTTTTAATTTAGGAAAGTATAAATTTGAAGTGTTGTATAATCTGTATCTTGTAGAACCGTTTATCCTGAAATCAGGAATATCTAGTAATTGATGCTCTATATAACCTCTAATTTTAGAAATGTGAGCATTGTTTTCCCAAAATTCAAGTTGTGCTAATTCACAAGCCTTTCCTAGTCCAACTATAGATGGGACATTTAAAGTTCCGCTGCGCTTGGTGTTTTCGTGTGCACCACCGTGTAATAATGGAATAATATTTACCCTTGGATTTTTTCTTCTAATGTATAATGCACCAACTCCTTTAGGTGCAAATAATTTATGTCCAGATATGCAAGCTATATCAATGCCTAAGTCGTTAACATCAAAAGCTAATTTTCCTGCTAACTGTGTTGTATCACTAAAAAACAAAGCATTATGTTGATGGGTTATTTCTGAAATTTTTTCTAAATCTTGTAAAACTCCAGTTTCGTTATTTGCTGCAATTACAGACACTAAAATAGTTTTATCAGTAAAACTTTGTTTTAATTCATCTAAATCAATTCTACCTTCTCTATCTACTGATAAATAAGTAATTTCAGCACCCAGGTCTTTTAAGTATTCACAGGTATCTAAAACAGCCTTATGTTCTGTTTGTGTTGTTATAATATGATTGCCTTTGCTTTTATAAGCTTCGTAAACTCCTTTTAAGGCAGTATTAATTCCTTCTGTAGATCCTGAGTTGAAAATTATTTCAGTAGCTTCAGCTCCAATAAAATCAGCAACTTGTTGTCTTGCCTTATCAATTGCACCTTTTGCGTACCAACCAAATTCATGAGTATTGCTACTCGCATTTCCAAAATGCTCACTAAAAAAAGGAAGCATTTCTTTTAATACTCTTTCGTCTACAGGTGTTGTTGCGTTATAATCTAAATATGTCATATTTAATTACATTCTCTCAGGAACGTCAATTCCTAAACATTTCATACCATTTTTAATAATTAATGCAGTTGCCTCTATTAATTTAATTCTAAATTCTTTGATTGTTTCGTTTTCCTCTTTTAATACAGGGCACTCATTATAGAACTGATTAAATAATTTTGTGAGTTCATAAATGTAATTGGCTACAACTGCCGGATTGAATGTATTTGCCGCTTCTTCTAATGCATTTGAAAAATCATATAATCCTTTTACTAATTCTTTTTCTTTTTGATGTAATACTATTGAATCAGAAACAGTAAGTTGCTCAGTTGCTTTTGAATATTTACGCAAAATGGATTTAATACGCGCATGAGAATATTGAATAAATGGTCCAGTATGCCCATTAAAATCAATACTTTCTTTAGGGTCGAACAACATTTTCTTTTTAGGATCTACTTTTAAAATAAAATATTTTAATGCTCCCATTCCAATTGTAGTGTAAAGGCTTTCAAGTTCGTCATTACTAAACCCTTCAACTTTTCCTAATTCTTCGGTAGTTTCTTTTGCTGTAGCAACCATTCCATCAATTAAATCATCAGCATCTACTACAGTACCTTCACGGCTTTTCATTTTTCCTTCAGGCAATTCAACCATTCCGTAGCTTAAATGAAAACATTCTTTAGCCCAATCGTAACCTAATTTTTCTAGGCATTTAAATAAAACTTTAAAATGGTAATCTTGCTCATTTCCAACGGTGTAAATCATCTGACTTAACTTAGGAAATTCTTTAGCACGTTCAATGGCTGTACCTAAATCTTGGGTAATATAAACAGATGTTCCATCACTGCGTAAAACAACTTTTTCGTCTTGTCCGGTATTTTTTAGCATATAGCCATCAGCTTCAGAATTTAGGGCGTCTT
>CALMMX010000323.1 GCA_937868545.1 uncultured Bacteroidota bacterium | reverse complement strand
CTTGTTGTATTGTACTCATATTTTATTAAATAAAAAATCCCTTCTGTTTTTATAGTCAGAAGGGATTAGTTTTTTTTTATAATGTTTTATGTTTTACTAATTATTTCCGACTTATTTTTCTCAAATAGTTGAGACGAATTCCCACCTTCTTTAGGAAATTTTAAATGAAAAATTTAAATGTTGATTTTTTTAATTCCATCAACATTCATAATTTAATATTCAACATTACTAAAAGGGTTGGTAAAGCTTCATAGGGCGTATCCCTCAGCTTTTCTTAATAAGTGTTTTAAAGAACGAGTTGTAAAAATACGAATAAATAAAAACTTTAAAAATATAATTTTGTCAAAATTTGAAATAAAATGACTATTTTTGTCATTATGGAAAAATTGGGTGATAAATTAAAAGAGTTGCGTCGTCAAAAAAAAATGACTTTAAAGGATGTGGGTGAGGTACTTGGAATAGATAGTACATTAATTAACAGGTTTGAAAAAAATGAGCGGATTCCAAGCAAAGAACAAATTATAAAACTATCAAAAGTGTATAAGGTTTCTTCAAAATCTCTTGAGATTATGAGGCTTAGCCAAAAAATTTATGAAATAATAGATGGTGAAGAATTTGGGATGCAAGCTTTAAAACTATGTGAAGATATTTCTGAATACAAGGTAAAATCTAATTTTTCAGATTCTTTATTAGATGAAATTATTGTTCTTAAAAAAGAATTGGATGGTTTAAGACCATTGCCAATTGAGCAGTTAAAGAATTTGCAAGAGTTTTATAAAATTGAATATACATATAACAGTAATAAAATTGAGGGTAATACTTTAACATTAAAAGAAACAGCTTTAGTAGTTGAAAAAGGAATTACAATTAATGGTAAAAGTATGCAGGAGCATTTGGAGGCTATTAACCATGCAGAAGCCATTGATTTTATTGCTGATTTTGTAACCAATAAAACAGATTTTAATGCTTATTATTTGAAACAATTGCATGCGCTTATTTTACGTGGGATAAATAAAGAATATGCAGGTAAATATAGAAATGTTAATGTGCGAATAAGTGGCGCAGAGCATACCCCACCAGAACCCTTTATGCTTGATAAACTTATGGAAGATTATTTTATATTTTATGAGAATAATAAAAACACAATGAATCCTGTTATTCTGGCTGCTGAAATGCATGAACGTCTTGTTACAATTCATCCATTTATAGATGGAAATGGCAGAACATCACGACTTATAATGAATTTAATTTTAATGCAAAATGGTTATCCAATTGCAATTATTAATGCAGAAAAAAACAATCGATTAGAGTATTATAATACATTGGAAATTGCTCAAGTAAAATTTAATAAAAAGCCCTTTTACTCATTTGTTGCCAAAACAGTAAAGCAGTCATTAGTTGATTTTTTGAAAATAGTAAAGTAATAAATTAGTTACTAAGCTTAGAATAGGAGCTAAGACGATGTCTTGTTAATGCATAAACTTCCTTTAGTAAAATTCATTACTTAAAGGAAGTTTTATTAAATTTATAAAACATTATTAATACAATTTTATCAATGAAGAAATTATTCTTTTTTATTTTTCAAATATTTGCCTCAATGCAAATGTTTTCTCAACAATCACCACAAACTGAAAGTCAAATTACAGTAGAAGCTTTAATGGCCGTTCAAGAAGTGCAATGGAATGACGGAAATATTGATGGTTTTATGAACATTTATTGGAATAATGATAGCTTGAAATTTATTGGTAAGAAAGGAATTACTTATGGCTGGAAAAAGACTTTAGATAATTATAAAAAATCTTATCCAACTAAAAAGGAAATGGGTCATTTAAAATTTACCATTTTAGATAATACGCAAGTTGGAGAGAATTATATTTATATAATTGGTAAATGGGAATTAAAGAAAGAAAAACCTGTAAGCGGGCATTTTACTTTACTTTGGAAAAAGATTAATGGAGATTGGGTTATAGTTGCAGATCATACAAGTTAAAATGGACCTAGGATTATATAAACACTATAAAGGAAATATTTACGAGGTGATTGGCTTTGCTAAACATTCGGAAACACTTGAAGAAATGGTTGTATACAAAGCAACTTATCAAAAAGATGGAGAAAACATTTGGGTAAGACCAAAATCAATGTTTATTGAGTTTATTACAATTGAAGGTAAACTCATACCTCGGTTTGAAAAAATTAGTGAATAGCAGGAAATTACAATTGTAAAGTATCTTTCATTTGTATAAACATTTCATTAAATCTAACTTTTACTTTTTCAATAAAAGAGTCATTTATTAAAAGTTTAAGATTTTCTAATGATCCAATTTGATCTGTATGGAATTTAAAACTCTGTTCCATTGGACCAGCTTCAAATTTCACAATGTATTTATCATTCATGTTAAAAATGGAAATACTCATTGATGGGTGAGGTATAGAATCAATAATTCTCATGTTAATCGAATTTCTTCTTAAAATCAAAAATGTTTTTCATAACACCCCAAGGCGTAGTGGCTCTATCACCATCTTCATGTATACGTCCTAAAATAGCATGTGCTAAAGCAATGAAATGATATTTCCCTGCTTTTCTTAATGCCTCTTCAGCTTTATCATCGCCATTAATTATATTGGCACAAGCCGCCCAATCAAAAGCTTTAGCATCAATTAAAAATTTGAAAGCTTTTGTATCATCCCAAATAGTGTTTACAAATGCTGCTAATTCTAAATATTTTCCTTCAATTAAATATTTAAAGGCTTTTTTATCATCTCTAATTGCGTCAAGTACAGCAACCAGTTCTCTATAATCATTATTTATAAGCCAATTAAAGGCTTCAACATCGCCATGCACATGTTTACCAAATTGTTCTATTGCAAAAGTTGAATAATGTTTCATGTTCTAAGTTTAATCTACCCAATCGGCAATAAATAAGTTAGTATCTCTTGTTCCACCATTATTTCTATTTGAAGAAAAAATCAATTTTTTACCATCTGGAGAAAACATTGGAAAGGCGTTAAATAAACTTTCATTTGTTATTTGTTCTAAACCCGTTCCGTCATCGTTTATCATAAATAATTGAAAATCGTATCCTTTTTTACTGTGGTGGTTACTAGAAAAAATTATTTTTTTACCTGAAGGGTGGAAAAATGGAGCCCAACTTGCTTTCCCTAAAAACGTTATTTGTTTTAAATCACTACCATCAACATTACAAGTATAAATATCCATTGTTGTTGGGGCTACTAAACCTTGTTTTAAGAGTTCTTTGTATTCTTTTACATCTTCTTCTTTAGTTGGACGAGAAGCTCTAAAAACTAAACGTTTGCCATCTGGCGAGAAAAATGCACCACCGTCATAACCTAAACCAAATGTTATTTGTTTTTGATTTTTACCATCAATATCCATTGTCCAAAGCTCTAAATCGCCACTTCTATCACTTGTGAAAACAATTTTTTTACCATCAGGTGAAACTGTAGCTTCTGCATCATAACCAGGAGAATTTGTAAGCTGTTTAGTAATTTTACCTTTTAAATCGGCAACATAAATATCAAACGTATTGTAAACAGCCCATAAGTATTTTCCTTTTGTTTCTGGCACTGGAGGACAATCTGCGCCTCCTTTAAAAGTAGATGCAAACAAAATATGTTTATTGTCTTTTAGAAAGTAACTACAAGTTGTTCTTCCTTCGCCAGAAGATATTTGTTTGGGCTTATATAAACTGTCTTTTGAGGCTTTTGCAATATCTAGGTTGAAGATTTGGTCGCATTTTGCCCCCCATTTGCTGTTATTACTTTGGAAGGATGCGAATTTGCCATCAAAACTAAAATAAGCTTCAGCATTATCGCCACCATGAGTTAGCATGGTTAAATTTTTTAAATGTCTTTCAGTAGATTGGGCAAAAACTGTAGTATTTATTACTACTAAAAAAAATACAATTTTAATATTCATAATTAATTAGAAAAATACGTTAATATATTAAGCTCTAAAGCGCATTTGAATAACTCCTATAAAGGCTTCTTTGAAAATTTTAGTACTCATTTTACTAACTCCCAAAATTCTATCGGTAAACATAATAGGAACTTCTTCTATTTTAAATCCTTTTTTATAAGCACGGTATTTCATTTCTATTTGAAAAGCATACCCCATAAATTTAATACGGTCTAATTCAATCGTTTCTAATACTTTTTTACGGTAGCATTTAAAGCCTGCTGTTGTGTCTTTTACAGGTAACCATAAAACCATACGAACATAAACTGAAGCAAAATAACTCATTAAAATTCGTCCAATTGGCCAATTATGAACTTTGCCACCTTTACAATAACGCGACCCCACAGCAACATCAGCTCTATTTTCACAAGCTTCAAGCAGCCTAACTAAATCTTTAGGATCATGGCTAAAATCACAATCCATTTCAAAAATGAAATCATAATTGTTTTTTAAAGCCCATTTAAAACCATGTATATAAGCTGTACCAAGACCTAATTTACCTGAACGTTCTTCAATATGTAATATGTTGGGGTATTCTTTTTGTAATTCCTTTACCTTTATTGCCGTACCATCAGGTGATCCATCATCAACAATTAAAATTTCAAATTGTCTTGGCAAATCAAAAACAGTTCGAATCATTTTTTCGATGTTTTCAATCTCATTATAGGTTGGTATGATTACTAAATTTTTCGCCATCTTATAGAGTGCTAATATACTACTTTGTTAGAAGATATAAAGCGATTCTTTGCATACAATTCGTATTATTTTTGTGTTAAAATAGGTTAAGTAAATCCTACTTGAGTGGAATTTATTTAATAGCATGGTTCAATTAGTTTTAAAGCTTATAATTTAAACACGACAATCAATTGGGATCATTTGCATTTCAAGTATTGAAATTTAAAAATAGAAGGGCAAAAAAAAAGCTTCCAAATTTTGGAAGCTTTTTTTGTAATATTAAAAATATTAGTGAGCAGTAGCTGCTGAATCAATAACATTTTGCATTTCGTTTTGGATATCACTAGACATTTCTGTTTTAGCTTTTTCCATTTCTTCTTTAAATTTGTCACCAAATTCTCCACCTGCATCTTGAATTTTACCAATTCCCATTACTAATAATACAGTTAAGATTACAGCAACAAGTCCAATAATCATACCTGCAATTGCTAAACCTTTTTTTCCACCTGTTTTACCAAGTTTCATCATTCCCATTACACATAACCCAGTTCCAGCTAAAGATAAAATTAACCAGAAGATACCTAAGCCGTATCCGCCACCTAAAGCTGCTTGTACTGTTACTACACCAGCAACGATAAAGTAAAATACTAAAGCTACTAAAGAGATAACGAATCCTGCTACAGCCATTCCTTTACCTTGAGGTGCTGTTGTGTTTGTTGTGTTTGTTTGTTCCATAATTTTGTTTTTTAATTTTTGGTTTTATTTAATTAGTTATACAAAAAAATAACAAATTTTGTATTTATACAAATTTAACAATTATAGTTATTAACAATCATCTATTAATTATTACAATTTGTAGATACTTTTTAAGTATATATCTATGAATTTAATGATTTCCAAGCATTATAATACTCAGAATTGGTGTTGTTTTTAAGTTTAATTACAGGAAAATATTCTGTAAATTGTTGATTGTACTTGAATTTTACTGTTTTTACTATCTGGGCAGATGAAACTGTTAATTCAATATCACTGTCTTTAAAATAAGTCATCCAATCGTTAAAATCATTTTTTAGAGTATATCCATTTACTGCTATTATTTCGTCACCAATGCTTAAACCTAAATTCCATGCAGGTGAGTTTGGAGCAATTAAAGAAATTTTGCGGTTTAGCATAAAATCAATTGTTTTAAAGCCAAATTGATTTTCTGATACAATTGGATTTGATTGTTTTATGAATTCTATTCCTAAGTAATTAAAGCATTCTGTTAAAGGTATGTTATAATCTTGTGTTCCAAACACATAATTTTGGAAAAATGAATTTAATGAAATACCAGACATTTTTTCACAAATGGTTTGTATGTCAGTTTCAGTATACCCAATTTGTTTTTTACCAAAGTCTGTATACAACTCTACGCATACATCTTTTAAACCCTTTGTATGATTCGAATTTTTAAAAATAATTACATCAAGCATAAAAGCAATTAAATTTCCTTCATCATAAATGGATGTTTTGCGATAAGGAGCTCCAGGAACATAGCCGTCTAACCAAGTATCATAGCTAGAATTGGCTACTGATAAATTAAATCTTCCGTAATTATTAAAGTGTTTATTAAGTCGTTCCTCTAGTGTTTCAAAATATTGTTGATCGTTAAAAACGCCACTCGTTAATAATAACAAATCGCCATAATATGTTGTAAAGCCTTCATATACAAAGCCTGTTCTTGCATAATTTTCTTCTTTAAAATTATAAGGCAGCATTTCTTTGGGTCTTATATACTTAATGTTCCAAGTGTGAAACAGTTCATGGCACGAAACGCCTAAAACATCTTCGTAAACACTTTTTGAATTTAAATTATATCCAGGGCCAATTGCAATTACGGTTGAATTTTGATGTTCAACACCATGGTAAAATTTAAAAGGTAATATTTGAAAAATAAAATGGTATTCTTTTACTGGAATGTCTCCCCAAAAATTTAATTGAGTTTGTGTAAATTTTATAAAATCTGTTTTAATTTTTTCAAAATCTGGTCTGCATTCTCCATTAAAATGCAACCAAAATATAGTGCCATTAATAGTATAGCTGTCGGATTTTATGGAGTTACTCGCAATTATTGGACTATCTGCTAATTCATCAAAATTAGTAGCAGTTAAGGTTTTGTTGTTTAGTGGAAGTGACGTTACTATTTTGTAGGAATTAGGTACTTCTAATTCAATGGTATGTTTTTGTGAAATACGAGTATTATCATACATGCACAAATGCACTGGATTGATGTAAAATTGATTTTCATCAACAAAGCAATTTCCAGCATTTATTTCAAATGTATAATAACTGTAACTTACTGTAATATGTTTAGCGCCATTTGTTTCAATTAACCAGGTATGGCTATTTGTTTTAGTGTAATTTAAAAGTTGCTCGTCTTGATTAAAAACTTGAACTTTTTTGATGTTCTTAGCAAAATTACCTAATTCATATCTACCTGGACGCCAAGTTGATAAATTAAGTTCAATAGTAGGTTTAGAAATCTCAGAAATCTCAAGCAAAATATCAAAATAGTGAGATTGAGGATTTGACGACGAAATTTTATAATGCATCATAAATTACTTTGTAAAATAATTTTTGGTAAACCTTATTTTTTTCTAAAGTAAAAAGATAAAGAAACACCAGTAAAGTTGTATTGTTCTCTGAACTTATTTTCTAAAAAACGTTTGTAAGCATCCGTTAAATATTGAGGAGAATTACAAAAGAAAATAAAAGCACAGGTATCATTAATTTGAGTAACGTATTTTATTTTTACAACCTTACCTTTTGTTGTTGGTGGCGGAAAGTTCTCAATTAAAGGTAAAAAGAATTCATTTAATTTACTCGTAGGTATTTTAGTTTGCTTGTTTGCATACACTTCCATTGCAACGTCAATTACTTTCATAATACGTTGTTTTTCTGTAACAGATGTAAATACAATGGGAACATCTCTAAATGGAGCTAATTTAGCTTTAATTGCTTCTTCAAAATGTTTAGTAGTCATAGTTTCTTTTTCTACCAAATCCCATTTATTAACTACTATTACTAATCCTTTATGGTTTGTACCAACTAAATGGATAATATTTAAATCTTGAGATTCAATACCTTGTTGAGCATCAATCATTAAAACACATACATCTGAAGTTTCAATAGCTCTAATAGTACGCATAACGCTGTAAAATTCTAAGTCCTCATGAACCTTAGCTTTTTTACGCATACCAGCGGTGTCAATTAATAAAAAATCGTGACCAAATTTATTATATCTACTATGTATTGTATCTCTGGTTGTTCCAGCAATTGCTGTTACAATATTTCTTTCTTCGCCTAATAAAGCATTGGTTAACGAAGATTTTCCAACATTTGGTCTTCCAACAATTGCAATTTTGGGAAGGTGATCTCCTGGTATTGCTCCAGAATCTTCTGGGAAAGATTTGACTAAAACATCTAATAAATCACCAGTTCCACTGCCACTATTAGATGAAATGCAATATGGGTCGCCAAGACCAAGAGAATAAAATTCTGCAGCATAGGCGTTTCTATCGGCATTATCCACTTTATTTACTACTAAAATTACAGGTTTTTTACTTTTTCTAACAATTTTAGCAACTTCTTTATCAAATTCAGTAACACCTTCAGATACATCTACTAAAAAAAGTAAAGATGTACATTCATCTATTGCAATTTGTACTTGTTTACGGATTTCTCCTTCAAATTCATCATCGCTACCGTTAATGTATCCACCGGTATCTACTACCGAAAATTCAACACCATTCCACATTGCTTTACCGTAGTGTCTATCACGGGTTACACCAGCCACTTCATCTACAATGGCTTCACGGGTTTCTGTTAATCTATTAAATAAGGTTGATTTTCCCACATTTGGGCGACCTACAATGGCTACTATATTTGGCATAATGCGCGAAAGTACTAAAAATTAATGAAATTTAGTAGTTCATTTTTATGAGTGAAAAAATATTTTAACAAAAAATATTTCAGTTTTAAGTAAAAGATATTATATTTATCCAAACCAATTAAAACACTAAAATTATGGGAAAAAGTAAAGGGAAAATTGTAATGGCAGGAAAGCCTGGTACAATTAGCTATAAAAATGATGCTGGCCAAAAACTAACTATTGAATTTGATCAACCATTTTATGCAGAATTAGGAATTGTTGTTGATGCAAGAGTGAGTTTCAATATTGTGAATGTAGGAGGTAAAGACAAGGCCGTTTGTGTAAATAATGTAAATAAAGGAGTTATAAATGAAATTGATGCTTCAGGTAATTCAGGGTCAATTTTAGATTCAAATTCTGGTGAGAAATATCCATTTATGCAAGATTATTTAGCAGAATCTCAAATTGTAGTAGGGAGTGCAGTACAATATGTATTAGTTAATTCTAATAATACTTTATATGCAGCTTGTATAGAATTATAAACTAATTAACTCTTTGGCTGAATAAAATTATTTGATACATTTAATTTTATTCAGCCAATTTTATTTTAAAATTATTTTGAAACTTAAAATCATTTTCTTTTTTTCTTTGTTAAGTACCTTGTTCACTTTTAGTCAAGGTGACAGTATACTTTTACGTGTTGATAAATTATCTCCAGTAGATAAAAAGGTTGATTATTTAGTAAATACTGTAAATTTAAATTTACCTCAAAGTAATACTCTAAACTATTTACACACAGCTTATTTTTTATCAAAAAAATCAAATGATGATTTATTAATTGTGAAATCAGTACATTCAATTGCAGATTATTTTTATACAAAGGGGAATCTTGACTCTTCTCGATTTTATAATACTATAGAAATTAATTATTTAAAAAGTTCGCATAATTATAAAAAAATATTTGATGCATTTTATTTGCGATCTATATTATTAAACATAAATAATGTTGCTAATGAGGAATTTGAAGTAAATACAAAACTAATTGAATTGTCAGAAAAAATTGGAGAAGAATTATATTTTGCAAGATCTTATAACAGAATGGCATGGTTATTTTTATCTTCAGGTGATTTAAAAAAATGCATTTATTATTCGGAAAAATCTTTAAAAATTTCCTTGAAGTCAAATGATTATGAAGAAATTGTGCAATCCTACCAACTTTTAGGAAATGCCAATTTAAGTTTGAATTTTACTGATTTGGCAATGGAATATTTTGAAAGGGGACTTAAAACTAGTTATAAAATTAATAATGTAAAATATATACAACAATTTTTAAGTTCAATAGGTGGATTGTACTATAAATTAGATAACTATTCAGAAGCTTTGTGTTTTTTTAAAAAAGCTTTAATTGACGGTGAAAATATGGATGATGATATATATTTAAAAAATAATAT